>CAYLVN010000109.1:0-9372 GCA_964387115.1 uncultured Fibrobacter sp. | reverse complement strand
TGCTCAATACTTCTTTTGACTGGAACGGGATTCTTGTTTCCGAAAAATCGACAGCTGTGTGTCTGAGGAATTTCCTGCTCGCCTATTCTGTTTACGGCCTCAAGTCAAAAAATCCAAATATACAGACAGAAAATGGCATTTTCATCCAGAATGGGCAGTTTAATTTTACTGTGGACGATAAAATCATTCCCGTGCAGGATAGTGTTCCATTTACACTTAATTACACAAAGGAAATTCCGGAGAGCATTGACTCCATTCAACAAAATGCAGTGATTGAGATCCTGGAAGAGATGCCGGTCAGACCATCCGCATTTCGTTTTATTTCTCTGGGCATAGGTGTTACTGGTGTAATAACTGGAGTTATAACCGGACGTCAGGCCAGATTGAATTACAAGGATCTGGTGGAAACATCATCGAGCCATGAAAAATGGGATGATTATTATTCTGCAGGCAGGAAATACAAGATCACCACTGCATGTGCTGTGATATCAGGTTCATTCTGCCTGCTCGGTTTTACCGGTTTTGGAGTTTCTTTCGCGTTCTGAAGCGGCATCAGTCTGCTTGTAATCAATTAACCTTTTCAAATTCCCGTCTTGACCAGTTGTCGAGTTCTGACAGTGATTTGATTCGAAAGCGGTTTCCTACAACATCACGTATGATTACACCATCATTACCGGTTGGCCTTATATCAACATAAGGGTTTTTTACCACGAATCTGCTTTTACCACGATCTGTCTCCACTTCAAAATACCTGTTCCCCAGGTTGACATCTGTACGAATCAGCCGCAGTATGTCAATGTAAAAGTAATTTTTTTCCAGTTCTTCCTCAGCGATGCAGCGTGAATCAGAGTCGAGTTGATCGATACAGTCAAGAATAACGACCTCGTTATGCACACCAATAAGGGAAACTTCCTTTCCCCAGCCGGTTGTCGGTCGAAGCCAGACAATAGAAACCGGGATATCATCCTGGTCGTCATTTTTCATAAAAACCTGGTCATGTATTCTGTAAAGTTTAATTGAATTATTATGCATTAAGCCCCCCACATTACCGATTGCAAAGCATTCATTTCAGTATGAGATTTGATAAGATCGGCATATATGCCTTTATTCTCAAGCAACTCATCATGGGTTCCGATTTCTGCCAGTTTCCCTTCCGAAAGGACAACCAGACGATGTGCGTTGCGCAATGTGGAAAGCCTGTGCGCAATAGCGATTGTCGTTCTTCCCCTGATAAGTCCGTTGATCGCTTCCTGGATATGCTTTTCGGTTGTTGCATCCACCGATGATGTAGCTTCATCGAGTACCAGGATCGGAGGATTATGCAGGATCGCTCTGGCAATTGCTATCCGTTGTCTTTCACCGCCTGAGAGCCTCTCTCCTGTTTCACCGACCAGCGTATCATAACCATCTTTTTTACGGATAATAAACTCGTGTGCATATGCAGCTTTTGCGGCTTCAACGATTTCCTTGAAACTAGCATGTTCTGTTCCATAAGCGATATTTTCAGCAATTGATAAATTAAAAAGGAATGGTTCCTGCATCACAAGTCCGATACTGGAGCGAAGCTGTGACAGCTTCAGATTTTTAATAGCCACACCGTCAATGAGGATCTCCCCGGAGTCCGGTTCAAAAAAACGGGTCAGCAGATTGATAATTGTGCTTTTACCGGCTCCGGATCTTCCAATCAGCCCTATAGTTTCCCCGGGGGAAATGCTGAATGACAATCCTTTTATTACTTCTTTGCCGCGTTCATAACTGAAGTGCAAATCACGAAATTCAATATGTCCCTTAATCGAAGGCAGTGTGATAGATTCTGGACTCTCATAATTCTCGGGAGATGTATCGAGTATTTCAAAGATCCTTTCGGCACCTGAAAAAGCATGGGTCATCCAGTTAAGAATAACTGAAAACCACTGGAGTGGACCATAAAAGAGCCATATATATCCGACAAAGGCAAGCAGGTCACCAAGAGAAAAATCACTTTCCCCTCCGGTGATGATTCTTGTGGCAAAAAACCATACGAGTGCCACGCCAAGCGACATTACCCAGTACATGGTTTCATTAAATGTCCCTGAGACCCTTTGAGTGTTGACCTGAGTTTCGGCAAGTTTATTATTGACAGAATCAAAAAGTCCGATTCGATGGTTTTCCCTGGAACAGGCTTTTATTACCCGAAGACCCTGCAGGGATTCACTGAGAACAGAATGCAGATGCCCGATCATTGTGCCTTCACGCAGAAAGAGGGGGCGAAGCTTTTTCCAGAACCAGCTTGAACCAAGAATCATCGCAGGTACCGGAACAAGTACAAAAATTGTCAAAACCCAGTTTATCTTCAGGAGAATGATTCCAACGACTACAAAAGAGATGACATTTATCACCAGAAAAGGCAGCCCGTCTACCAGAAATTGCTGCAGTTCACCGGTATCATGCATTATGCGTCCGACAAGTTCGCCCGGTTCCCGCCTTGTGAAAAAACTCAGTTTGAGGTACTGGATCACGCTGTGCAGCCTGCTGCGGAGGTCTGTTACTACCTTGGCACCGACCCAGGATGTCAATCGTATACTGATAAGACGAATTAATAGATAAAGAAGACCACAGCCGATCATCGCTCCAGTGTAAAAATTGAGCTGATTGATGTTACCTTTGCCTATCACATCGTCGACAATTTTCTTGGTGATATATGGAGGGAGCACCTGGAATAGTACCCCCATTCCAGTAACCAGCATGAGTAGAAGCACCTGTAATTTGTAGGGGGCTGTGAGCGCCACGATTCGCTTCAGTATCTTGACGCGGGGCACACATCGCGGGCATCTGCTGCCGCGCTCCGGAAGAGGAAATTCACAGCGGGGGCAATGGGAATCATGATTATTGATTTTCTCTGAAATCTCAGAGTTCTTAAGGTAATTATTGACTATCCGCACAGAGTCGGCAAAGTCCGGGACAAGATGATTGGAATAATACAAAAGGTTCTTTATTCCATCATTTGTAACAGCTGTTATCCTTCCGCAGCCAACGAGTTCATCGACTCTGATCTGCTCAACCATATCAAGCTGAATTTCAGATGATACTTTTTCACCGATGACTGTTATCAGTTCTGCGTCGGTTAAGATCAGGTAACCTTTTCCGAACTTCCGATCACCGGTCAAATCGGTTTTCTGTGCGTGAATTACACGTGTACTTTTTCCATTTATCAGTTTTTTAATCTCTGGAGGCAATTGTGAGCCTTTAATCATCAGATGTTTCCCCGGGTAGAACTAAGAGGTGGTGAAAAAATATGAGAAAAAATACGGGAGGGGAATCTCAAAATTGTACAAACGATTATTTTATTGCAAGCTGAAACAGGTGTTTACAAGACTGCTTGGAAGAGGATCAGAGTTCTGAGGATTCTTTTAAATGGAGTGCCCGCTGTATTTCGATATCAAGCTGGTTTTTATCATATGGTTTAGTAAACCATTTCTGTATTTTCATCTGTTCTATGCTTTTATGATCCGGTGCATAACCTGAGACGACTATTACTATAAGATCCTGTTTAATCTCACGCAAGTCCCTGATCAGCTTAAGGGGATCCTCAATTCCAAGCTTCCAGTCCATTATGATTATCTGGCAATCATTCTTGTGCATGCGAAGTTTGGAAATGGCCTGATCACTGGTCGATGCTTCAAGCACAGTGTATCTAAATTCCAGAAGGAATATCTTAAGCACATCTCTAATTTTCGGATCATCATCAAGCAGCAATATCGAGGTGCTGATGCGCCTCATCAGAAGAGTCTTTGTATCACTTTCCAGATCCTCTGCATCACTTGCAGGTATCTCTATTCTGAAGGTTGTCCCCTCAGGACCACTCTTTTCTACACATACACTGCCGTTATGAAGCATTACAATTCGCCGCACAAGAGCCAGCCCCAGCCCTGTACCTTTTCCCGGCTTTTTTGTAGTGAAGAATGGATCGAATATTTTTTCATTGAGTTCCTGCGGTATTCCTGTTCCTGTATCAGATACCCTGATTATCACATTATCTTCATTTGATTCCTCACTCGAATTTGTGCAGGAAATAGTGATGCTCCCTCCCTGTGGCATTGCATCATGCGCATTACCGACAAGGTTCTGAAAGACCCTTTTCATGTAGTCGGGATCACCCTGAATCCATAAAGGTGTGTTTGGAAGATCTATGGAGAGAGAGAAAAAAGACCCCAGTTGATTACTGAACTGGTGCGAAATGGATTTCAGAAAGCTACTTAGATTGATCGGCTTGTAATCAAGAGGTTTCTTTCTTCCGAGGGCAAAGAGCTCTGATATCAGAAATCTGGCATCAGCCATTGATTCCTTTATAAGTTCCATTTTATTTATGGTTTCCGGCTCCCGGCTCTCCCGTTCTATGGTGTTTATTAAATCATTTACAGTCTGAAGAATATTATTGAAATCATGTGCCATTCCACTTGCCAGAGTGCCAAGTGACTCCATTTTCTGGAACTGAAACAGACGGTTCACCATTTCTTCACGTTGGGAAATTGCCAGTTCCCTGTCGGTCACATCTGAAATTATCCCCTCATATGCACTTCTCCCCGACTCTTCATCAATTCCCTGAATGACACAATCTACAAACTTATGGTTACCGCTGAAATCCAGAATTTCAAAGGTGCCTTTAACCCCACCCTGATCGAAATTCAACATGTCAGGATTAATCAGAAAGCTGCGGATATTTTTCCCAGGCAATATTTTTGATGGAACACCGAGAATAGAATGGCTGGCCATATTTGACCAGACAAAGTTACCATTGGGATCCAGTGTAAAGAGCATTTCTGGAAGACGATGTACCAGGTTTTGGTATTTTACCTCCGATGAAACCACCTGCTGGATTGTTCGGGAATTGTTTCCAGATACAACCGCTCCAAGTCCCGCGACCGTCATGAATAATAATATTATTATAGAATAATCACCAAAGAATCCCGGCGGTAATGTTGTACCTGCAGAATAAGAAAAATAGAGGAAGGTAAAACCGACTACCGAAAGTATCCCGCAGTATATTGAGAGACTTGTCTTATGGTGAAGAGATGTGAATGCTATAGCGACAAAGTATGTGCCGAACATTGCACTGGTAATAAAATTTAAGCCGGCTCCGTTAAGATGATAGGACCAGAGAATAGTTGTTATTACAGCAACATCCAACGTTACCAGGATATACAGAAAATAGTTTTTAGAAAATGACCTGGTGCGGTGAAACAGATAGTAACTGCTGTAAGTGAAAAGAACAGCTAACGCTATTGCCTGAACAATAAATGCCTGGTGAGAAGTTCTCCCGAGAAGTACACCGAATACAGCAGGAAAGAAATAGAGAGCGGCAATCGCGAGCCTGACCCAGGATAGCCATCGTTCCGACTGAACCTCAGCAAGAACAATAGTCTGAGTTTTTCCCAGGAAATTCTTCTGTGTCTCAAAAGACATAATCAATTCTCATCAAATCAACTGCTTGTAATGAAATTTAAAAAATAACTCACGACTGGCATTTTTCCAATTCAGCAAATAATTTTATCATTTAAGCAGCAACTTATAAACAGAATTTCTTAGAAAAAAGGGAGATTTTACCTATCTCCCTTTTTCATTTTTTCTACCGCCAAAGCTCAAATTGACGCTATTGACTTCACAAAAAGTTCAGGGTCGACCGGTTTCTCGAAAACCTCTTTTACGTTGTCAAAGGATTCTCCCGGAGCATAACTCTGGAGAAGAAATTCCGGTTTTTTTATACCTGTAACCAGAAATACAGGAACTTTTTCGGTATTAGCATCATCTCTGAGCCGCCGCAGGATACTGAGCCCGGTATCTGCATCTTCCATCATAACATCAAGAATGATAAAAACTGGTTTACACGAAACCGCGGCATTAAATCCACTCTCCCCATCTTCAGCACACAGAACCTGATACTGGCTGGATTCCAGAAGTAACTTCATCGATTTCAAGAAATCTCTGCTGTCATCGATAACCAGTACAGTCCTTTTCATACAAAAGCCCCGATTTTAAATAGTAGTCTGCTTTTGTGTGGTTTTACTCCACAATTCTTCTAATTTACCCAGCAGTTCCGGCGGGTCTACGGGTTTCTCAATGACGGCCTTGACTGGGAGATAATTATAATGCGGTTCGAATTTAAAAGGAAGTCTCATCTCGCGACTGATTCCTGTAACGATGATGACAGGAAGATGCTTGAGAGAATCTGTTTTATTGATAAGACGACTGAGTTCAAATCCCTCGGTATCAGTTTCCATCATTACATCAAGGATTAATGCATCGGGACGTGAATGCTCAGCTTCAGCCAGTGCCTCTTTACCATTATGAGCCACAAGGACCTTGTAACCTACAGATGTCAGAAGTTCCCGAACGCTGTTTACATAATCTCTGTCGTCATCAACAAGCAATATTGTCTTATTTTGTTCCACTTTTATTCTCCTTATACCTTTAAAGCTATACCCAGAACCCGCTCGATTTCTTTCACCAGACGGTCGGGGTCGATTGGTTTGTCGAGTATTCTTTCTACAGGGAGCCACACTGTATCGGGCTCAAGTGAACCGGGAAGTTCCTTTTTAGAAACGATACCACTGACAAGCAAAATTTTCGTCATTGTCAGTTCAGGGCAAGCCCGTATCTCCCTGGCCACCTGAAGTCCTTCGGTGTCGTATGCCATCATGATATCCAGTACAATCAGATCAGGCCGGATCTCTTTTGCTCTGGCTAAACCGCTGGTACCATCACAAGCTGTAGCAACGGTATAGCCGAAAGACTCAAGAAGAACTTTGGTTGACTCCAAAAAGTTCCGGTCATCATCTATGACTAGAATCCTTCCGGGCATCTATTTTCCTCCCTTATACCCGTATTGGCTCAGGATTCCTTCTACCATTTCCGGCTTAACACTCCCGAAAACCTTGCCATCTACCATTAACACAGGGGCCATTGCGCACATTCCAAGACATCTTGCTGCGACAAAGGAAAACTGTTTGTCAGGAGTAGTCTGCCCTTCACTTATGCCCAGAAGCTCCTTGATTTTATCAGCAACAAATCCGGCGCCCTTAACATGACAAGCTGTTCCAAGACAGATTGCAATAGAGTGTTTACCCTGTGGGGTTAACTTGAAATGATTGTAAAAAGATGCAACCCCTATCACCTCAGCTTTTGTGATTCCAAGCAGGCTCGCAATCTCAACGAGATATTCCTCTTTAAGATATCCCTCAACATCCTGAAGCTTATGCAACAGCGGAATCAGAAAACTCCGCGGATTACTCCTTGAAAGCACTTTCTCAGCTAACGCCTGAACTTCTTTGGGAAGATGCATTTTAATTGATTCTGTTGTTGTACTCATCTTGCGGCCTCCGTGGTCTTCTTTACAGCACCCTTGCGACAAACCTGAAAACAAGTTCCGCACCTGGTACAGAGCTCGGTCATAATAACGTGTGGTTCCTTGAGATCACCAATTATACATCCAACTGGACAGGCTTTTGCGCACAGCCTGCATCCAATACATTTATCAGCTTCGATTTCATAACGGAACAGATTCTTGCAGACACCTGCCCTGCATTTGTGTTGAAGAATGTGTTCTTCGTACTCATGACGGAAATGAGTCAGAGTGCTGAGAACCGAATTCGGTGCACACTTGCCAAGACCGCACAGCGACGATTGCTGAATTGTCTTTGCCAATTCAACGAGTTTATCAAGATCTTCCATCGTACCCTGTCCATGAGTGATCTTTTCAAGTATCTTCAGCAGCACTTTGGTACCGGAACGGCATGGAGTACACTGTCCGCATGATTCATCCACCATAAATTCCATGAAGAATCTTGCGACATCAACCATGCATGTATCTTCATCCATTACGATCATTCCACCGCTGCCCATAATGCTTCCTGCAGCAGTAAGAGATTCATAATCTACCGGAGTATCAAGGAAAGATTCAGGAAGACATCCGCCGGCAGGTCCTCCGGTCTGTACTGCTTTAAACTTGCGTCCTCCAGTTATTCCGCCCCCGATTTCGTAGATAATCTCTCTAAGTGTAGTTCCCATAGGAACCTCGACAAGTCCTGTGTTGCAGACCTTACCTGCAAGAGCAAACACTTTTGTACCTGCGCTTTTTCCAGTACCAACAGATGCAAACCACCCTGCACCGTCAAGAAGAACTGCCGAGAGATTAGCATAAGTTTCAACATTATTGATAACAGTCGGTTTCCCCCATAAGCCGCTTGTTGTGGGGAAAGGTGGCTTCTGCATCGGCTCCCCCCTGAATCCCTCAATCGAATGTATCAAGGCAGTCTCTTCACCACAAACAAATGCTCCTGCGCCAAGACGAACTTCAATGTTAAAGCTCCAGCTTGTCCCGAAAAGATTTTTACCCAGAAATCCATATTCTGTGGCTTTCTCAATCGCCAGATTAAGACGCTCAATAGCCAGAGGATATTCTATTCTGGTGTAAACAAAACCCTGAGTGGCTCCCATAGCATACCCTGCTATGATCATACCTTCTATTATTGAGTGAGGATCCCCTTCAATAAGGCTTCTATCCATAAATGCGCCGGGATCACCTTCATCAGCATTGCAGATCAGATATTTCTCTTCTGATTTCTGCGTGGCAGCAAGTTCCCATTTGCTGGCAGTCAAGAACCCGGCTCCACCTCTACCTCTGAGAAGACTCTGTTTTACAGTTTCAATGACTTTGGCTCTGTCCATCTGAACCACGCTGGCGGCTGCTTCGTAACCGCGCACTGCCAGATACTCATTAATGCTTTCCGGATCTATAACGCCACAGTTACGCAAAGCGATTCTTAACTGCTTCCCGAAGAAATGAACATCTCCAAAGAAGGGTATGAAACGGTTTGAGACCTTGTTGTTTTTTGTGGCTAAAGAAGCGACTATTTTGTCTTTACAAAGGTGTTCTTCTACAATCTGGTCAATCTTCTCAGGTGTCAGCTGCTGGTATTCTATATCATCGGGATACACATGCAACACTGGTCCATTCTGGCATCTGCCCTTACACTGTGATCTGGTTACTGTGACCTTATCACCGATACCACTTTTGTTAAGTTTTTCCCTGAGATATGAGACTGTTGGGCCGACATCGAGCTTGCATGCAGAACCGTCGCACACTAAAAGCATACGGGTGCGGGTTCCTACCCCTTCCACATGATGCATTGAATGCTCTTCCACAATCTTATTCTTCAGAATGTGATTATCGATTATTAAATCGGCAATTTCCGGAGTGACATGCACATATTTCACCGGAACGCCACCTTTGCTGATGACGTTGACAACAGGTTCCATATCACATCGTCCCGCACAACCAACTCTCCCGATGGTCACTCTGGGCCCTTTGAGACCTTTTAGGCGTTCCGAAAGCCG
>CAYLVN010000108.1:0-9391 GCA_964387115.1 uncultured Fibrobacter sp. | reverse complement strand
GAAATCCATTTGCTTAAAAGCCCTTCTGGTAATCAGGAAAGGAAATCATCGGGAAAATCCGGTTTTTTATCAGTAATAATACGTCCCTGCTTTTTTGTTATTTGATTTATGTATGGAAATACTGCCTGCATAGAGAGGTGAGTCTTTCCAGAATAAACCTGCAGGTTTTTTATATCGAAACGGTCAAGTTTTTTATCTATAGCTGATTCTTTCAGTGCAGCCGGGTTGATGGTTTCGGAGCTCAGTGTAATCGACCACAAAACAGCATACATCTGTACATACAGAAAAAACGGATTTACGATTTTAAATACTGAACTGAGCGTTTTCTGGATACAGGCATAAGCAGCGGGCCTGGTCACCGGGGATTCGGAATGCATCACGAAAATGCCCCTTGAATTCTTCAGGGCTTTTTTGATTATTTTGAAAAATTCTCTGGTGTAGAGCATTCTGGAGGGACCGAAAGGATCTGTCATGTCCATGATTATGACATCGAATTCCCCAGGATGCTGCTCAGTAAATTTTCTTCCATCAACGATATTTATGTTTACTCTTGAATCCTCAAAACAACCACCGTGGATACCGGCGAGGTATTTTCTGGAAAACTGAATCACACCCTCATCAAGCTCCGCCTGCTCTACTCTCTTGACAGTGGGGTATTTGAGGACCTCACGAACGATTCCCCCGTCACCGCCCCCGATCACCAGAACCGATTCAGGTTTTGGATGAGAGCACATTGCCGGATGAACCATCGGTTCATGGTACTCGTGATCGACATTCTCTGCAACCTGGGTAATATCATCAAGCAACAGCACCTTGCCGAATTCATCTGTATCGATGAGTTCAATTTTCTGATATTTTGTTTTGCTTCTGGCCAGAGATTTCCGAACAGTGTAAAAGTAACCGAAGCTGGGATTCAGAGCTTCAGCAATCAGCTTGCGTCCCTTTTTAATATGGTCAATATTCATTGCTCCCGGAAGATGTGTACTCATCAAAAAACTCCTCTCCGACACTTTGTTCCCCAGAGATCGGCCAGCTATCAATAAAAAGCAGAGTTCAGCGCTTCAGTGAAGGCTTCAAACAGACAATCTTCTTTACTCACGTTCGAAGATGTTTCTGCATTCAAAAATCTCCTGCATTTCCTTCTTCACAAGTGTTTTAATTCTTGTGCGTTCATTTTTGGAGAGCTTCTGTATCTCCGGCCCGAACAAGTAATCATCCAATTTCAGGTTTTTCAGCATCATCTTGCTGTGAAAGATATTATCAGAAACGATGTTTATATCATAAGCGGTGTACTTGTCCAGTATTTCATCTGAGACATAATCCTGGATTGAAGTAATGTCGTGGTCAATATACACTTTGCGTCCGTTCACATCACGCGTAAATCCTCTTACCTTGTAATCCATCAAAACCACATCCGAATCGAAGCTGTCGATCAGATAATCAAGCGCCCGCAAAGGGGAGATCATTCCGCAGGTAGATACATCGATATCCACCCTGAATGTTGCGATACCTGTATTTGTATTGTTCTCAGGATAAGTATGCGCGGCGATATGGCTTTTATCCAGATGAAACATCATATCTTCATCACGGGGATGATGTCCCTCGTTGATCAGTATTGAAACGCTTGCACCGCGCGGGTCATAATCCTGAGTAGAGATGTTTACAATTTTTGCCTCGATAATGCTGGTTACCTCTTCAAGAATACTTCTGAGTTTCTCAGAGTTATAAACATCATCGATATATTCCAGATAATCTATCTGTGAGGCTTTAGAGCGCGCATAACAGATATCGTAGATGTTAAAGCTCAGAGATTTGGTAAGATTGTTGAACCCATGAAGTTTGATTTTTCGACCACGACAGCGATTTATCACGCCTTTACCCCCCTACCGGAAAAATTCTGAAATAGTCCGGAAAAAGAAATCGTAGTATTACTCCGGAACCCTGTAAAATAGTAAAACTTTCAGCTGCGTCAAAAACAGCCTGAGAAGAATAGCATACAGCAACGACCATTCAAAGCACATTAATGTAGAGGGGCTTGTATCCTCGATATTTGTTGGAAAAATAATTAATGAGAACCACCTCTGTCCGTTTATTTGGATCAATATTGATCACCATACGGTCCGCAAAAAGCCTGCTCATGTGAATTCCCCTTCCGGAATCATCAAGCAGCCCCTCACCGGTTATCTGCCGCTCAATTTTGCTGAGCACCACTTCCCCTGTAAGACGGCCCAGATAATCATTTACTGAGACCCCGTATTTTTCGGTGTCATAGCCATATTCAATATCTATATATTCGTCGGGCTCCAGAGTTATATCGGTAAATTCCCGGTACTTCTCCTCCCCGTCCTCTCTTCTTGGAGCATGGTACATGGCGTTGGTTATAATTTCATCCAGTATCAGTCTCATATCTCCTGAGGAGCCGAATTTACGGTTAAAAACACTCTCGATATGCTCCCTTGCCTCTCTGGCCTCTTTTGTTGACCTGATGCAAAGCCGGTCCACCTTCCTTCCGTCCTGCAGAAGGTGTCTTGAGAGCCCGAAGATATCACCGGTGAGAAGACCATGGATAATCGAATCAAGCTCGGCAAAATTAAAAGGCACGGTTTTGGGAATTATATTGGTGATCAGATAATCTCTTGCCGTTTTAATGTACTCGTCAATGTTGTAAGCGGTAATGAGGGCGGTTTTGGTATTGCTGTACTGTTTTCTCACCTCTGAAAGAAGCTGCGGTCCGCTCATCCCGGGCATATTTATATCCGATATCACCAGGTCATAGCTGTCCTTCTTCATAAGCGACAGTGCCTGCTCGCCGTTTTCTGCGATCTCCACCCTGTAACTGTTCTCCAGATAATCATAAAGCATCATCCGGATTGCCTTCTCGTCATCAACGACCAGAATTTTGTACGATGATAAGTCTTTTGTTTCCATACTTAGTAATCACAACCGGATCTTATTAACGGGTTGTGATTTCCTTTCTCTTGGAAGCACTATTGAAAATACTGTTGATTCCTCATAACATTCGAAATAAATTCTTCCGCCATGTTCACTGATAATCTTGAAACAGATACTGAGCCCCAGACCGGTTCCCTGACCTGCGGAGCGGGTGCTGAAAAAAGGATCAAAAATTTTAGACCTGCTCTCCTCCGGTATCCCCATGCCATTATCTGTGAAAGTGATAAGGACATTATCATCCTCAAGCACCGACATAACCTCTATAATTCCGGCATATTCCTTCCCCTCAGCCATGCAAAGCGCATGTTTCTCCAGAATCGACTGCATGCAATTGGTGGTTATGTTTATTATGACCTGCTCAATTTTAGAGGGGTCGCAGCTTATCAGCCTGACAGATTCATCCAGATTGAACTTTCTGCGCACATCGGCGGCTCCCCCCAGGTGAATTGCATTGACTGTCTTGACCAGAAGAGAATTGATATCTACAAGGGTGTTGCTGCTGTCCTGTTTACGGGAGAGATGAAGCAGGTCTTTCATGATATTGGTGGCGCGCGCGGCCGATTCCAGAATCGCAGTAACCCTGCTTATCCCTTTTTCATTCAAGCCGTATTTCTCGGGCATACGCAGAAGGTTGACAGCAGTTCCGGAGATCCCGGAAAGAGGATTGTTCATCTCATGGGCGATTCCCGCGGTCATGATCCCTATACTCGCAAGTTTCTCTGAGCGGACAAGCTGTTCGAAAACCCTTTTCTCATCTGTAATGTCTTTGTTATACTCTATGACACGCACTATTTCATCCGATTCGCCACAGACAGGGTAGGCACATGTCTCAAAATACCTGAGATCATTTCTCCCTCTGAGAACCGCCTTTTTCCTGAACTCGACCTCTCCGGTATTGAAAGCCCTTTCCACAGGACAGTCCTCACAGGGTTTCTCCTGGCCCCATAAACAGCTGTAGCAGAATGTTCCCAGAAGCTCCTTTATGGACTTTCCGGCAAATGAAGCATAGCTCTTATTTACGCGAAGGAGCCTGAAATCTCTGTTGACTACACAGATACATTCCGGAGTCACATCGAAGATCAGCTCCAGCTCCGCTTTACTGAGCTGTATCTGTTCACAGGAGGTTCCATCCGCAGATTCTTTTATATCTTTGTACAACTTTTTTTCCTCAATCGTTATTCAACCTGAAAATCGCAGTTGGATGAGGCAAAAAACCGTAACCTGTCAAGCGCCAAGGCTTCCAGGTGTCTTGATCTTATCACCTTGTCGATAAGACCTGCGACGTCTTCAAGCCTTATCATCCCAACATCTTACGGTTTTTTGCTCTCCCCATCTGCTGCTTTCAGGTTCAACATAGAAACCCGGGTAAAGCATACCGGCTTTTCAGTCCAAACTTTAATTATGACATATTTTAAGAAGAGGTGCAAGGCAGGTGATGACAAATCAAAGCATTTGCTGAAAAGTGGTTTCAGATGGATAAAAGCATCACATTTTCATTCAGAACTCTATCCCCTTTACAAAGGCAGGTTCCGGATACCCTCCGGAGGCAGCTTTTCCTGTCTCTTGTCTGTTCAGTGGTTCATCCCTGAATAAGATACTCAGGGTAAGCGGGGATTTGTCTGATACGGTCGCCCTCGACCGTATCAGACATTATCGGTTACGGTTTTTTTTGATCCCGATACCATCCTGAGGATGAATGTATAGTGTCAAGTGGTAGATATGCAGAGCCATCAGGATGGGTGAATGCTCACCTGCTGGCAAATGTGCGGGCCAGCTCGTTATCGATCACATAGATGCAAACCTCTCTTGCGCCCTGTTCGGTGTATCCGAATTTTCGCTGAAGATTTCTGATCAGATAACGAACATCAACCCTGATCCGCTTGTCGTATGTTTTAAAATCAGGAAGATTATAGTCCTTGATCGCCCTGCGGAAGTTGTCGTTGTCAAGGAAAGGATCGAGCACCTTTTCCTTGATATTCTGAACATATCTTTCGTGAAGTCTCCGGTAGATCTCAGTCTGAGTGACAGCTTTCCGCTCCAGCATAATCTCCTGAGTGAGAGTCTTTGAAGTGTATTCTTTCTGAGCACTCTCCCTGAACTCCAATCGTCTTTTCTCAGAGGCATCGGCACCAAGGAACCTGGTTTCTATGCTGTCGAAGAACTCATCGGTGATCTTCAGATGATCCTTTGTCCAGGTACAGATCTCATTTGCCGGAGCCTCGAAATTAATTGCGAACAGGTAATTCATGATGTCTCTGGCAATCTGATGCTCATTATAGTAATAGAGTGACTCTTTAACCTCCTGAAGCACCGTATAGTTGTACATTCTTACCAGTGAATCGAGAAAGCCCGAAGGTATAGACTGCATCAGGTCCCGTTTTTTCCGGGTAAAGAACTCACAGAGCATTGACATGTTTATCAGTTTGTCATGTTTTGCAAAAGTGGAATAGAATTCATTGAAAATACGGATGGAATCTCTTCCCGAAATTCCACTGACTCCCTCACGATCCGATTCGGCAATGATTCTGCGCCGCCTTCTGGCAGTGAGTTTCTTGCGGTCATCCTCAGAAAGCCATGGCGGAATCACACCGGAATAGATCTCCATTTTCAGCAGCTGAAGATTGTCGTCACAGTAAAGATTGTACTTTTTAGCCTCGCCGATCCATTCCAGCAGCGCCTCAGAGCGGGTCGTAAGCCTCGATGAAATGATTACGCGTGCGAAATTGGTCAGTACCCTGGGAAGAAATCTCTCCTCTATCTGTTTTCCGAAGGTGTTTTTGTAAATCTTCACCTCGGTATTCATATCCATCACATAAGGAATATTGATATAGTCGATTCTGTCGGAAAAAGACTTGAACTCCTTTATATTTTTCTGGTCCTCAGGGTTCATTATCGCCAGAAGAATTGAATTTACGTTCTCCTCTGTGTCCTCAACTTTGTGGACGCCTTCACTTATGATATTATGCAGCTCTATGAAGCGCTCGGTATTGTGCCCCTTGATATCCATGAGTGCATAAACACCATTATTTGTCTTGGCATACCTGGAGAAGAGATAATGCACTTCATTTGAGCTTTTCAGGAGATTATTGAGCCTTGCCTGAATCGCAGGATTGTAAACAATATTATTCTTAAGCTGGGCATCACCGGGACTGAATACACTTATCCCCTCACCGACTCTCCTGTTGAAAAGATAGTGTCTCGCCCAGACCATTCTGTGTACCTCCTGCGGGTTTTTAAGCAGGTTCAGCAGTGCTTTGTAAAGCGCGCTGCAGAATGTGCAGGGTTTGTCCTTGAAAAGCCAGTGATATTCCCTGTCTGAAAAGATCCTCTCCCTGAAAGGGGAATCTTTAAAGAGGTCATTGAAAAACTCCTCCCTGTAGCTTTTCGGGATAAGAAGGAGTGGATTATCGTGGCTGGGGCAGGGTATTTCCATGTAGCCATCCGATGTCACAGGCACATGGGATTCAGTAATGCTGTTTCTCTCACATCCCTCCCTTTCCTGCGCCAGAAGGGCAGAGAGCTGTTCGAGTACCGGAAAAGCGGCGACTTGCGACTCAAGTCCAAAGAGTTTAGGGTCGATTCGCCATACCAGCTCATATCTCATGCCCTCTTCAGAATTGACATAAGATTCAAACTTGCGAAGCAGATTATTCAGGAATGTGCTTTTACCGCACCCGGGAGGTCCGTTGAAGATGTAAATCTTATTCTGCTGGGCGCCCCGTTTCATGCTCTCTACCAGGTTTACAAGTCTGTTGGCAAAAAGGCGATCGGCAAAAAAGGGTCTGTCTGATTTCTCTTCAAAAAGCCTGCTGCAATCATAATACACATAGTGAATGGATTCAGGGTCATTGGGATATTCATCAATCCCCTCCCCCATATGGTATTCAATCATATCATGGAATACCTGAAAAATGTTCCTGAGGACCACATCGGGCCTCTTTACAACATCATAAAGAAATTCCTCAAAGCTCACAGGAGGCTTTCTGCTCCCGGTGATCAGTTTTGAATTAAGATTGCAAAGCGCGTCTCTGATTGTTTCCATTTTTTATTTATTCCGTGTGTTTTGTTTATGTCGATTATTTTTCCGGCAATGCATCACAATCTGACGTGATTGTCCGCGTAGAGACGTCCGGCCGGACGCCTCTACAGGACTGCCAGACGGATTATTCCAATTCTTTCTTCGACAATTTTTTTCCGCTCATCGTATAGAGCACCCGCTTCCATTTTAATTCCTGTTTGTTGCCTCTATAGTTTGATGAAGCTGATCGTCTCTCGTCCTGACCCGTTGAAACCACCTCGCTTGTTTCAAGCTGAACCGGTCCTCCCCACAAAAATTCCAGGCCAAGCAGGGTGTTGCATATGTACTCATTTACAAGAGGCTTTCCCTCGAAATGATGGTTGAGATAGAGGGTATTTTCGTTTTCACCGGACTGGCCCACAGTGATGTAGGGCGGATGATACAGATGATCCCGCATCATATCCTTATAGTCCTCTGCCTTCCGGCTCTTTACATAGTACTCCCAGACCATCTTCTCCTGATTAAGCCGCCGCCCTGCCACAAACAGATCGTGCCTTGTGACAAAATCCTGGTCGATAAAGTAATCTATAAAGATCGGGTCACACAGATCCCGACGGACATCAAAGATATACTCCATACCTTTCCCGGTCTTCCGGTCATATTTTTCCCGCTCCATGGAATCTGAAATACGTGCGTAGCCTGCAGAGTACTTTCCCTTGTCAGCCATCTCCTCTATGTACTGGAACATCCTCATCCCGAGCGCATACGGGTTAAGGCCGACTCTTGGCAGTGATGCCACACCGGAATGTGTTTTTGCAAAGTCAATTTCGTGACCCTTTATTCTGTCATCGGCCAGAAAAAGCCTCTCATGCCAGTAACTGGCCCATCCCTCATTCATTGTTTTGGTACGGATCTGCGGCTGGAAAAATATCGATGTCTTCCGTACAACTTCCATTACCGATCTGATCCAGGCGTTTTTTTCCCTGTGAAGAGATTCGGAGTTTTTGAGTATGTACTGATATATATCACACCTGTTGTCGCCGCGATGTTTGCGGTATCTGTCCAGAAGTGAATTGAACTCCGGATATTTCGCCCTCACTTCTGTAAAGAACACCTGCTCCGCAGTCTCTTTAAACTCTTTTGTATACCTGTTATACTTCTCCAGCTCCTTCATGTAGGCGGTAACCGGCACTTTACGGATCACCTGAAGAAAAATGTCGAAGTAGAAATCGAGTGCGGATGACTCACTGTGATGAGGAAGCACATCATTGTTTGTCATTTCAGAATAATATCCCACCAGATTATCGATTCCGCGGGCAAACTCTATCACATAGTCAACCCAGCGGCCCTTTTCAGATCGCAGTTTTGCTATGGTTCTCTTATCGGAAAGTGCCTGACCGGTGAAATCGTAATCCCAGGTGCTTTTGAAGTAGACATTGTTCTGGAAAAAATCGATATGTGCCAGAACATGATAAAAAATCATCACGTTCATCCAGTCAGGATTATTGTCATTGTAAAAAGAGATCGCCGGACGTGTGTTGATAACAGTCTCATAGGGATTTGACGGATACAGCTCATACCGTCCCTTCTCCCTGAGTACCTCTACATCATGGACCCAGTAATCATACAGGGTCGGTATCATAAGCTTGGGTGTAAGCTCAATCAGGTCACGGTTGGTGACGATGTATTCCAGGGTCTCTTCCTGGAAATTCAGTCCGGCCTTCCGGGCGCGCTCCTTGCACCCTTCCATTATGGCCTTTGTCCTCTGATCTATTAATTCCATCTTTTATCCTTATGCCGGTACTTCGTGTGAAATAAGTTTCCTGATACCCTCTATCAGCCTTGCCTCACTGGCATCCTCAGTCATCACATCCATTCTAAGCAGGTCGGATCTCTCCTGCAGCAGGCCTGAGTTTTCCAGGTAAGCCTGCACCTCTGTTTTCTCATTTGCCGCATAGGCATGGGAAACAATACTTATACCCACCCTGCTTGCGTACTCCATCACCTTCTCAAGCTCCGGAACAGTCTTCTCACCTGTCGTATCCCAGTCATCACCATCGGTGCCCTGGAACACAAAGATGTTGTACTCCTGAGCCAGATTCTCTTTTTCCACGATCTCATTTACCAGATGATACGCAGCGGCAACCTGCGTTCCTCCGGCGACCCTGGAGTTATAATAGGTGTAAAAATCCGGTACCTCTTTAGCCCCTGTATCATGAAGAATAAAGCGGACCTCGACCCTCTTTGCGTACTGGTAGAGAAGCCAGCTGTAGATAAGGACATGCTGAGCCACAACGAGCTCGGTGCATTTCCCTTCCATCGATCCGGAGTAATCCCTGACAAAAAACACCATCGCCTGAGACTCATAATCTTTCTCTTTTGACAGAGTCCTGTAAATCTTGTCTCTGGGAGAAACGATAA
>CAYLVN010000107.1:0-9447 GCA_964387115.1 uncultured Fibrobacter sp. | reverse complement strand
ATAAAAAAGGAAGGTAATTAATGAAATTACGTAACTTATACCTCGCCGCCATATTAGTGATTGCAGGATGCTCCTCGTATAAGCAGTTGAAACCAAAGCCCGAGCTTTCTCCGGCAGAAAGCGGCTATATTGAGCTTATGAGCGGTAAAAAGAATTTTGAACTGAAAAAAGGAAAAAAATATTTCCTATCATTTCCATCACCCCAGGAAGACAACTTCTACCTAGTACTGAATATCAAGCAGAAAGAAGCATTCAACAGTTCTTTTACATCTGAACTGATTGATAAAAAAAGACCCGGGAAAAAAATCAAAGATGAGTCGACTGCAGATACTCAAAGTGTCTACCCGATTCATAAGAACTCATCCGGATACTATTTCCTCGTTGATAAACCTCAGAACGATGTAATTCTTCAAGTCGAGTACAGGTATGCACCCCAGTGGCGTTTCAGATTCGAGAACAAGCACCTTGCCTTCAAGGAAATCTTCAAAAACAACAAAGTTGACCGCAGCACATATAAGTCAATCGGTTCCGGCTACCACCTTGACGGAGTCAATTTCGCAAAGGCCATAGACACGGTTAAATCTCACTCTTCAGAACTTGGAAATGTCTATAAAGAACTTCTGGCAATCGAGAGCATCTTTCCTGCAGGTATTGTCAACAGCAAAGACGAAGCGTATGAAAATTACAAGGCTTTAAAGTCTGATCTTGAAGAGGAAATGGAATTTCAGGCAAACTATCTTTCTGTTCTGGATTTTTTCAGTAAAGAATTCGCATGCAGAGGGAACCCCTCTGAACTGGTAAAATCGGTTGATGCATTCATCTCTTTTTTTGAACTGAAAGAGAAACTTCCCAGCACTGTCATTTCCGAAGCACAGACTGTAATAGGAGGCAGGCTCAATGAGGTTGTCCCCTTCTATGACCAGAGACTCTCCGGAAAGGAAGATTCAAAGCAGTTTGATAATGATGCGTACCTTATCGGTCAACTTTACAGAATAGGAGTTTTGTACAAAACCGCCGGTCTGACTACTCCTGCAGACTACATTGCTCTGGAAAAGTTCGTTAAGGAGTTTGACACCAGAAGCCAGGCCTATACAGCGGCAAAAGAGCAACTGGGAAAAATCAATGATGTAGTGGCGAAACTGAACCAGATGCCCTCAAATGGTTTTTTCAAAGAGGCTGCCACTAAGACATCCGGAGTTCAGAGCAGGCTTCCATCCGAAATGGATCAACCCACATTCGGCAAGTACAGTGGATACCGCTGCACAGGGGCCCTTAACGCAGATATCAAAAGCCTGACAGATGAAACAGGCAGAGTACTGAGGCAATACAAAGAAGCAGAAACACTTGTCCCGCAGCTCAATAGTTACAAAGATCAGAAAGATTACAGCACTATGCTTGCAATTCTCAAACAGAACAGCCATCTGGACATTCTACTTGAGAAATACCGGCCTCTAGATAAAATGTCTGTTGAAGAGCAAGGCCGCTCAATTGGGGCTGCTCTTAATAACAATCAGTGGTCTATCTCGGAAGAGAAACTCAGAAAGCTCCATGAAGACATAAACTTTCTTAACCCAGCCGAGATTTTCCCTTATAAATCCTCTGTTGTCGAAGAACTTGAAGATAGCCTGTACACAAGAATTGACAGAGTCTCAAGGTACAGCATCAATAAATTCCTTGAGGAAAATGTAAACACACTTGAAAACATCGATTCTCTCTATTCCGATTCAGTTTTTCTGCCGGTTTACGACGTGACATTCTCTTCCGGATCTAAAAAAGAACTGGCCCAAAGAAAAGCAAACCTTATAGCACACCTTGGTAAAATGAAGGAAAATGAGTTTCCGGCCAAAGCAATTTCTCTGCTTTATGAACAATTTATGGCCAAACCAAATGACAATGGAGTCGCAAAGACACGCGCTGTCGTTTCACATGGAAAGTATTACACAGGAGACGACAAAAAAATCAAACAGCGAATAGCGGAATGTGATCCGTTATCTGCTAAATGGATTGTAAAGCCAAAGGACTACAGGCGTGTTTTTGCCGTACCGATCACAGACAACAAGCGTGGAAAAAACAAGTACGTAGTGCGTTTCATGGTGGACATTCCGACAGAAGCTAACTTCCCGGTCTACGACGTCAACATTAAACTTCCTAAGGAAATTGCAGAGAATGCAGCAACAGAGCAGTGGTATGACCAGATTTCTCTTAACAAAAAACAGCTTAAAAATGAGGGTAGGTTTGTAATCACAGCACCAAGCGCTTCGAACAATTATGAATGTCAGATAACACCCGTCCAGATGACAAAAGGAAAGGGAAACATTCTTGAGATCAGCTTTTACCATTCATCCTTCAGGGTTCATTCACTGAGTGTGATGGTACAGAAACCAATCATTAA
The DNA here is from genome assembly GCA_964387115.1 of uncultured Fibrobacter sp. Classification (GTDB taxonomy): domain Bacteria; phylum Fibrobacterota; class Chitinivibrionia; order Chitinivibrionales; family Chitinispirillaceae; genus JAAYIG01. The sequence continues at coordinate 7,055 of CAYLVN010000107.1, read as the reverse complement.
AAAGAATTGATGAACCCCGATAAAGGAGCACACATGAAAAAAGCATTAATCATAACAGGAATAGTGGCTGCAATAGCCGCATGTGGACTTGTGTATTACTTTGTTTTCGCCAAAAACCTTAAAGATCAGGTTGCGCTGCCGTTTATAGCACACCAGAAACCAAGAATCGATCCGCACGTTCCCAGTGCAGTTCCACTGGCTGACAAGCTTGATGAAGTGTTGTTTGATGGAATCTTCAATGTTTCTGCAAATCCCAGCGGAGTCACTTACGAAGACGGCCTTGGCGAGTTCATATCAATTGATGAGAACAGCCAGGTAGTTATCAGATTGAAACCGAAAAAGAAATGGCACTCAAGCTACTCCGTTGCAATTGACAAGAAAAAGATTGCTGTCAGTGAAAAAGAAGAGATCTCATTTACCGCAAAGGACCTGAAGTTTACGCTGAGCCGTATCCAGAAGCTCGGAAGCATATCACCTGACTACATTCTTGTTTCACAGGCCATTCCAGATTTTGATTTTTCCGGTCCCGATGAGAACGGAGAGATACGTTTCCAGTTCAGAGGGGACAGAATATGGACAGAAGGCGATATAAAGGAAGTGCTTTCTTTTAAAATACTGCCATCGAATTCTGAACTGGACGCATCCTTTTACAGCACAGGTACAGGTCCATATCTTCAGGCTGGAGAGGTTGAAAACACCATTCATTACATCAAATCACCCGATTACAGCACATTTCTTTCTAACGTTGTACTCAAGCCTTATATTGACAACAGCACATTTACAACTGAGCTGAAAAACAAGAATATCAATACTCTATTAAGCACTCCTTTCGGTGCGATATCACCGATCCTGGGTGATACAGGAGGCTATTTTTACAAATCAAGTATCAGCACCTGCTTTTTCGCTCTCTTCTATAACGTCCAGAGACTCTCTCTTGAGCAGCGCACCGCACTCCGCAGCATGATTGACAATAAGAAAGTGATGCGCAGGTTTTTCAGAACCGGCACAGAGCAGCAGCGCCATATTGCAAACTATCGCGGCCCGGGTGACAACTATGAGGAATATCTCAACTACAGTGTCTTCCCGACAACATCCTACTACATTGAAGAAGAAATTGTGATGCCGCTTAAAGATAAACCCGAACCGGATCTTTCTATTCTACCTGATACGGTACGTATCCAGACCTGCCTCAATCATGACTTCAGGGAAGAACTTGCCGATCTGGTCGAGATAATGAATGATCCAGGCCTCTTTGGCGGCAAGATTAAAGTAAATGCCGTACAGAATGATGAAATACGTAAAGGGGAATATGATGCGGTACTGGTTGCCGTAAGCGGTTACAGGAGCAACTTTTTATTTGACATGTATAACATTTTCCTCAGACAGCCTGATTTTGAAACCTATCAGATCAATCTGCGTACTGCTGTTGACAAAAAAGGAAAACAGATCATAGATCCACAATCCTTTGAGGCAGAGCGCAATTTTTTCAGAATCGATCTTGGTGAAGACAGCCCTGAAAAGAAATATTATCGCCAGCTTCTTGACTATACCTACGGTTTCATGTCAACCCATGAAATTGGCGATAAACAGGTCTACGCCAGGTATATCGATGAGCTGGACCAGAATCTTGCCCTTGGAAGCTGGCTCTTTTCTCTGCCCTCGCTGGCATATTTCAGTACTCAGCTTGACAAGAAGTCAATCGACCTTTACGGAACAGCATCACAGCTCTCCACCATCGAAAAATGGCAGGAAACCAAGAAAAAATAGAAGTACAGCGGCAGCTCTCCGGTGTCCTCTCTCCGACACCGGTCAGCCACCCTGTTTTGATTTTTTAAAAACCGATGAAATTATCACTTATCTCCATACTGATCAGTGCAGTTCTGTTGAGCGCGGCAGACTTTTTAATTGTTCCGCAGCCTCAGGATTTCGCAATTTTTGACCAATACGAACAGCCTCTTTCGGATACAGGTAAAAATCGGTTTCCCCCGTTCTCCCCTTTTCAGGTCATTAAACGTAATGAACTGATGGGAGACCAGATCACAGAGGCCGTACGGCTTTCCTGCCGGGGCAGTACATACTATTTACCCAGGGGAAACAAAACAACCGATAAACTACTGCTAAAAATTCTGGGCAACTGCAGTATTCTAAACGACTCTGTTCTGTTAAAAAAAGATATAAAAGTATACACCGGAAGCCCATCGGGTGCACCCTCTTTTACAATTAAAGCAGATCAACAGGTGATTAGAGTGTTCCGCCACGGAAATAATCACTACCTGCTCACCTCCGGACAGAATGGCCGTTACGGGTGGTACAGCGGCTCTGCAGATGTGTTCCGTGCAGGCAAAACAACTGTAAAGGTCACAAGCACAAGGCAGGACGATCTTGCCGGGATTGAACAAATTGTAAAGAAACGTATAGAGTCAGTAAATGAAACATACCATTCGATTTTCGGATATTTCAATCATATGACAAATCAGGGTAAACTGATTCCATCATGGTCTGTCGTTACTATCAAAAACGCAATCCAGTGCAGGCTTTCAGGTTCATCCCAGATGACCGGGCAGCTTGAACAAAGCACAAGATATATAGTGCAGGATATAGAGCAGTCGCTGCTTGGGAAACCATACTCGGTTTCCTACAAGTCCGGATTAATCGAGATCGGCCCAAGAGAGAACTGAGGCAAGATGCAAACCGGAAACAAAATCATGAGATCAAAAATCATTGAGCACATTTCCGGGCTGTTGTTTGTAACAGCGGTTCTGCTCCTTGCCATGTTTGCATATTACAGTACTAAATCCGGAAAAAGCAGACACCAGGAATCGCGGGTTGAGTCTCTCATAGATGTGCCGGTCTCAAATATTCGCGATCCGTTCCAGAGGGCTTTACTTAAAGATGTGATGAACATATTCTACCCGGATCAAGCTGAACTGAACGCTGCTACCACAAAAGATCTGCTGCAGAAAAAAGAGGATCTTTTCAATAAAAAGCTTCAACAGTCTCACCTTCAGGAACAACTCTCAATCAGTAAATTTACACGCCTTGGCGGCATGTTCTTCAAATTCATTTTTGTTTATGCCATTGTCATGATCTTTACCTACTATGGCGTGCAGACACTGGCAATCTGGAGATTTGTGTCTCGTAAACAGCTCTTGTACCACAGCCTGCATGATACGCGGAAAAAGAAAAAATCATGGCGTGATATTTTCACAAGACTCTCTGTTTCGCTCCTGAAGGGAATAATGTACTTCATTCTATTCTGTCCTGCATATGTAATTGCATACTCAATCAGAACTGAATTCAACACAGATTCCATAGTATTCATGATACTTCTGGCGGTAATTTCAAACGGTTTACTCGTGATGTACTCGAATAAATTTTACGCTTTCCTGACAGCAGAAAGCCGCAAGGGTTATATAGATACTGCAATAGTTAAAAACCTTCATACCTCATTTGATTTCAACAGACCCGATGGAATACCTCTGAAGTCGATCTTTAAACCAGTAAAGGACTTTAAAGGCCATATATTCGAACATATTTTCCGCAATGCCAGATTCCAGTATCTCTCCACGATCAAGGAACAGGCATCTTTTCTGATTACCGGACTTGTCATCATAGAGATGGCTCTCAACATTCACGGATATCTGAATTATGAAATGCTTCGTCAGATTCTCTACAAGAACTACGACATAGTCATTTTCATAATTCTGGGCATATTTTATATAGTCAAGTTAACGGAGATCCTGACAGATCTCCTGACACACAGGGAAGCAATGAAATATGAAAACAGACAGGCATAACCCGCTTTTGGCTTTCTTTTCCGGAAAAGACCGGCTCTGGATAGCTGTCTGGATTCTTGTGGTCAGTCTTCTGGCTGTATGGGATATCCTCTTTCTGAACGGACCCGCACTGAAGAGGGTAGCTACCGGATTTGTAAACACGATCATCATTTCTGTTCTGGTTGTTTGCTTTACGCTGATTCTTGGATGGTGCGTCACCATAAGCCTGCATCATCTTCAGTTGAAGGAAAAGAGAGCGGGTTATATCAGCCTGACTTTCTTTATAAACCTGATAAGATCAGTTCCACAGATCGTCGGTGTCCTGTTCGGCTATATCGGCATTGCGGCTCTGGTTGACAAAGGTGTATTACATGGTAATTTGACTGTTTTTCCGGCGATGGCTTTCTGTATGAGCATTTTTATTTTCGTAGAAACAGTTGACCTGATGCGCGAACGGATTGATCATTTCAGTAAGCTTGATTTTTACAATGCTATGAGAGTATGCGGGGTATCTGAAAACAGAATCATCAACTTTGATATTCTCTGGAAAAACAGCCGTATACACATAATTAACAAACTCATTTCAGTTTTCGGAATCGCCGTATTTCTTCAGTGCAGCGTTGATTTTATAATTTCTGTAGGGCTCTCTACAGATGTCAATCCAGTGAGCATTCCCGTCACACTGGGAAGTCTTCTGGCCAAAATTGACAGCAAGCAGGATATCCTTGCAATAGGTTACACCATTTTTCACCCGGGATACTTTCCCAGACTACTGTTACAGCACCTGCAGGGAATAACAGTCGCGTTCCTTATTGTCTTCTCCCTCCTGAGCATCAACAATATCTCCAACGGCTACGCAGAGAGGCACAGATTATGAGTGAACGCCGGTTTTCTGTTGAAATCAATTCCGGTAACCGCGGCATAGTCCGTATAGAGGAGTATCCTGTTTACCAGAATGAGATCACGTTTCTATTCGGGGAATCAGGGATCGGGAAATCGATAATTTCCAAGGCTCTTTACGGCCTTCTCGACCAGGAGGGGCTGGAAGTCTCAATCGATGGGCAAGCCTACAGCCGTCATCTTCACGATGAATGGACAACTCAAGTCCGGCAGAACAGTTTCTTTGTCTTCCAGGAGCCATCCTCACACCTGAATCCTTTGATGACCATAAAAGACCAGCTGACAGAAGGTAATCTTGATACCGGAAATGACAGTGAAATATTGAGTTACCTGTGGCAGACTGAGAGTGATTCTGCAATAAGGAAAATTATAGATGTATATCCCAAGCCTTATCGTCCGTCAGGGGGTGAAAAACAGAGAATTCTTCTTGCAATGGCCTTTAAGAGAATAAACGCACTCCTTGAAAAAAGGCTTTCTGATCAGCCTACGATGTTTGTATTTGATGAGCCAACCGGCAGTCTCGACAATAACTACAGGGACCTTTTTCTTCAGCTGCTGTTCTCAAAATACCTGGCACATCCTTTCACCATACTGATCATTACACATGATTATTCAATCATAAGTGAGATTTACAAGAATTACAGGAACATCCTCCCGCACATTCACTTCAAGGAATTATCAAGAATTCAGGAACCGGATGTCGAGGTTCACGATTTTTCGGCTGACCAGTACCTTGACTGGCTCCAAACTCCAAGACCTGTGCAGAAATCCGCTGTAACAAATGACATGGTGCTTCAATTCGATCCGGAGTTCCGGATTTTCGGCAGAACTCTCTGCATTTACAGTAACAAGTCACAAACCTCACTAAAGCCTCTTTCAATCAAAAAAGGTGATATGGCTTATCTGAAAGCTCCAAGCGGTGTCGGTAAGACGACGCTGGCAAAGATAGTCATGGGAATATATCACTCTGAGAGTTTCAGGATGAGTATAGGAGGGATGAACATTACTGAAAGGACATCTTCTTCTGTATGGCCTGAAAAAATCTGGGGGAAACGGGCCGGAATGGTATTTCAGCACGCCGATGAAGCCCTGAATCTGGAATCTACGGTTTTTGAAACATTCAGCGGACTGCCGCTGGAGATTTCGTATACAGCAGAAAGTCTTCGTCATGTACTTCTGGAGTTGTTTGATGGTCCCCTGCCGGAACAGTTTCTCAGAAAAAAAGTTGCATATCTCAGCGGTGGTCAGAAACAACGCCTGAACCTCCTGAGAACTCTGGTTCTTGCGCCTCAACTGATAATACTCGATGAGCCGCTGAACGGGCTTGATTTCAACAGCGTTAAGAAAGTGCTTTCATTGCTTGACGAGAAGAGATCAAAGGGAAGTGCTTTTCTTATGATATCTCACAATGAAGAGATCTTCGACCATTTCATTGATAGAGAGAATATATACTATCTGGCTGAAATGCAGAAATAACAGGTAGAAGACGTTCAGCTTAAAACTTTAACTGAACCAAAAAGTCCATCATATCCTGACTCAAGATGAACTTTCCCGGCCCGTAAACGCTCAATTCCTTTTGCCAGATCAGGACTCTCGCTTTGCAGTTTGTCAATAGGAGTGTCGATTAAAATCGTAAACTCAGAACCAAGTCTGCGGATTAAGGCCTCGTAAACCGCCTGAATTTTCTTGCTCCCGGGTCCGACTTTGTAAACTTCAGAAAGGATGTTTTTAAGCGGCGTGAGCGATATGAATTTTTTTCTGTTTTTACCGCTGCCTCTATCAGGATCAGTATCTGCAAGTTCGAAAATGCGATGATATACCCCTACAGTTACTTTTCGGCCACAAACCGGGCAGATCGAGTCATGTTTTCTGGTTTCCCCTGGTTCCCACCTGATTCCGCATTTCCGGTGGCCGTCAAGGTGGTACTTGCCTTCTTCAGGGAAGTACTCCACAGTACCGACAAACCCTTTACTCTTTTCTTTAAGAGCTTTCATTATCCCGGTGTAACTCAGGTCTGTATCAAACAGATTTGCCTCTCTGCCGAGGTTTTCCGGGGAGTGTGCATCTGAGTTAGAGATTAAAGAGAAACGGTTGAGAAAAGAACATCTCCAGTTCATCGCAGGATCTGAAGAGAGCCCCGTTTCTACTGCGAAGATGTGTTCAGCCAGATCTGCATAGCACTCATCTATCGAGTCAAACCCCGACCTGGATCCAAGTGCCGAAAACCACGGTGTCCAGATATGCGCCGGAATCAAAACAGCATCAGGATTCGACTCAAGGACTATTTCAAGAAGATCACGCGAATCCAGACCCAGTATCGGTCTGCCATCAGAACGGATATTTCCAATAGCCGAAAGTTTCTTCTGAATCTTTTCCATT
>CAYLVN010000106.1:2214-9625 GCA_964387115.1 uncultured Fibrobacter sp. | reverse complement strand
CCTCGTTGCGTGATGTAAGCCAGAAGAGATCTGCAGCCTGAATAAAACCGGATACATCATCTCTGTGCCCTGTAAAAATCACATGATCTTTGATCCCCATCACCCCAGCTAAAGCACGGTATTCCTGTTCTGAACTCCCGGCACCTATGAGAGCGAGTCTGGCTGCCGGGAATTTCTTGTGCAGATCAGCGAAAGCCTTCAGAGCCAGATCAAAACCTTTCTGGGGAGAGAGTCTTCCTATCCCGATGATAAGCCTGTTCTCGCCAGTGATACCAAGAAGAGACCTGTACTCTTCCCTGATTCTGACGCTTAATTCAGGTATCTTTACCCCGTTATAAACAAGTGCACATTTGGATGTGTCAAAAGATGGTGTCTGCCCGAGTGTTTCGATAATTTTCTGTGAATTTACGATTACGGAATCAAACAGGCTGCAGAACGCGGTTTTGTTCCTGAAATTCCTTACGGGACGCTCTATTCCCAGTCGGGCGGCGACTTTTACCGAAGGAATACCTGCAGCGGCAAGTCCACCCAGAAAATATTCCCTCTGCTTTGTGGGCACCAGAATTTCTATACCATTTTTCCTGATAAAAGAGCGGATTTTCAAGAGTGTATACAGATCGAGATTATTTGAAAACGGAATCTTCACAAATCGCAGTTTCTCGCACCAGGCTTTTTCTTCGAACACTCTGCTGCGGCAGCCTAAGAATACTTCATGACCCCTCTGCGCCAGACCACAGGCAGCCTCTATTGTCCACTTCTCATTCCCGCCCCACTCTCTTGCGCTGTTGAGAAAGAGAATTTTCATGCCCGGCCCGACCGTTTCAGTGATTCGGTGAAAATTGATTCTACATTATTGACCATTGCATCTATGGAAAAACTGTTTTTTATTTTACATAGAGCCCTCTGTGCCATCTCTTCGCGTAAATCCTTATTATTCCGCAATAAAGAGATCTTCTCCGCCAGAGCATTTGCATCCTTGACAGGAACCACAAACCCGTTTGAACCACTGTCAATTATCTCAGATGTACCGCCGGCATCAGCAGCAATTACCGGTGTACCGGCACTCATTGCTTCCAGCACAACATTGGGCAAACCTTCATCGATCGAGCTGAGGACAAAAAGATCGGCAGAGTACATCAGTTCCGGAAGATCATCCCTGTGACCCAGAAAATGAACCCTCTTCCCTACCCCCATCCGCTCCGCCAGTTTCCTGAAGGGTTCCTGATCCCCTGAACCGGCGATGGCCAGGTGAATACTTTTGTCATCTGCACCGGCAATACAGAGAGCATCAATCAGGTACTCAAAACCCTTCTGTGAAAAAAGCGCCCCTGCCCCAAGAATACAGAAGCTTTCAGCATCGATACCAACAGATGATTTCAGTTTACCTTTCGAAAAAGAATCCGTCTTCACTGTCTCAACACCGTTATGTACAACATGTATCCGGTCCTGCGAGAGCCAGTCGAATTTTTTAAATTGATTCTTAATAAATGATGCCGGAGTGATAATACGGTCAACAATGTATCTGTAGGAAAGACGGTACCTTAATTTATCGTAAATCAGTGAAAGACCTTTCCTGACAAATACTACCGGAACACCGGCCATCCTTGCCGCTATTCCACCAAGTCTGACATCTTTTTCGAAATTGCAGCATAGAATATCCGGTTTCATTTTTCTGAAAAAACGGTAGAGTTTGAAGATAATAACCGGATCGAAATCCGCATGTATCGAAAACCCCAGTGTCTTGAGGCCCCTTTTTTCTGCATTCCTCAACCAGATCGCACCATTTCTCCCAATGCAAACCATTTCGTGGCCCTTTGAAAGCAGCCCGGAAGCCGCATTGACCATCCACTTCTCGCCCCCGCGCCACACATCGGGTCCAATAGAGTTCATAAAGACAATTTTCATCTCTTTTGTATCGCGGCTCTGATTATTTAAAAAACTCATTTTCTGCGGATTTCCATGGCGAGTTCTAAAACTGATTCTGCGGTAACCTTTTTGAGGCAGGAGTAATGTTTTAATTGGCAGGTGCGCTCAAAGCAGGGTGAGCACTCCATATTTACAGATGCAATGCGGACATTCTTCCCCAGCGGCCCGGTCCATACCGGGGTTGTTGAGCCGAAGATACCCACCACCGGAACACCCAGGTACCCGGCAATGTGCATCAGTCCAGAATCATTTGATATTACCACCGATGCACCTGAAATAATCGACACCGCCTGCTCAAGACTCGTTATACCGGAAAGGTCGGTGACCTTATGAGACATATGATGAGCAATCTTTAAGGAAACCTCTCTATCTTTCTTATCTCCTAAAATAACCATCTTAGAGTCGTGCTGGAGTCGTACCAGGACATTAAATTCCGGCCACTGCTTTGCCGGACCGTATGCCGCTCCGGGACATAACACGATAGAACCTTTGTATTTCTCATCAGGTGTGATATTTGAAACAGCCTGCCACTCTGAAGGTTCCTCATATTTAACACCCAGAACCGAAGAATACTCTTTGGTGAGGTGCTCTTTTCTGGTTATTTGCTTTCCAGACAGATGGTCTGTAAGCAGTAATCCTCTTAATTCAGTTGAGACACCCCTGCGGGAAGCAATTCCGGAACGGAATGCCAGCCAGGCAGAAGAGAATGAGTGCGGTAAAAGGATGATCTCATCAAAAGATGCCTCTTTTATCTCTGAAAGCGTTTTCCTGAACTCTGTGCGTGTTTTCCTGCGGTAAGTAATCTGAGGTAAAGAGCTTAGAAGTCTGCCCAATCCACACAGGTTTTCCGGCACAATCAGAGTTATTGCAGTATCGGGTTCTGAAGCCTTTCTGGCTATAACCGAGAGCGCCATCACAAAATCACCAACCCAGTTGGGCACCAAAACAGCAATTTTACGCATAGAGAGAATATACATTTTAACCTGAAAGTCGCAGTTGGGGAGAATAAAAAACCGTAAGATGTTGAGATGATAAGGCTTGAAGGCATCGCAGGTCTTATCGACAAGGTGATAAGATCAAGATGCCTGAAAGCCTTAGCGCTCAACAGATTACGATTTTTTGCCTCATCCAACTGCGATTTTCAGGTTTAACAGGCTGCATCAGACAGCCAATAAAACTGATTACCACCACTGGTGAGGATACATATCAATTCAGACAATAAGCTGACTGATTTAAGGAAAGATCAAAAATCTCACATCTTATTTATCAAAAGTATACTGTAGTATAAAAACCCGGTTTTTTTACTACCCGGAACCGTTTCCCCTGTGCATTTTCTATTGTTGCAGATCTGTCACAATTCAAAAGGCAATTATCATCACAAACTTTCTTGTTGCAGCCGGAAATATTACGGATCAGGCACTGACGGGTTGTCATGAGTTTTCTTTTCAGATTCAATGCGCTCCAGACCTCGATCCCGGACGGGATTTCAACTGATCCACGCTCCTTTTCAGAAAATTCCGGGGAAAGAAACAAACCACAGAACCCTTTAACATTCAATAATGCCTTGATTGCATAAGAATTCACGATATTAAACGCCGGACCAGCAATCCATTTTATACCGGAACAGGATGCGATATCTGCAATTCCGCTGTTATCTGCAATAATCGTCCTTCCATCCAGTTTCAATAGAAGCTCCACGGCTCTTTTAAAATCCTCGCCGATAAGTATCGAGCTGAAAAAAGGCGTAATATGCTTGTTCCGGTTTATGCGATCTGCTGTATTGTCAACATCTTTAATCCTGTTTGGAATAATAAAAACGGTTTCTGCCGCTGTTTTTTCTGAAACAGTACTCTCCGGGATATCATCGATGAAATATGCCTTTTTCTCAATCCGTTCAGTTGAAAAGCTCTGTTTTATCAAAGGTATTTCAAACCTCGATAAATCTATTGACATATCACTGATTCTCTCAACAGCTTCACGCCGGAGCCGGTTGAGCTCTTTCTGCGGGATAAAACTGTCTGGCTGCAGCTCTGATGTATCAATACATTCCAGGACAAATTGACTGGTTCCCAGTCGGGAGAATTGAGCATGAAGCATCTTTTGGTCAAGCGGGCGTTGGGACGCCTCTGAAATCACCATTTCCGAAAAAAGAGTGACACTTTTCCCTGGAGATGTAAATACGGCTTTGAGTTTCGAGCCCACATTCCCGGAAACACTGATCCGCAGCGGAACTTTTTCATGTTGCATCAGGTCAATCTTTGATTTGATACTGTCCGCTTCATTCAAAGAGTCTTGAGTAAATACCTGATAACCCTCATTTATCTTCCCCTTCAGTTTATGCTCAATATTAAACAGATATTCACGGGCAGTAATTTTCCGGGTAATCAGACCCTTGCAGATAAACGTAAAATCTGAAGTGTAAATGAGGAGTTCAGTATTTGCGGGAAGATCGGTATTCTGACTGAGAGTGAGTATCTTCTTATCCGCCCAGTAGCCTGATACATTTGCAATATATCTCAATGATTGATCCCGTGATGTATCAATAAACATATCGGCACTGATAGCACCATTTATGTAACCAGCGGTATATTTTCTGTTGAAAACAGTTTCGAACCTCTTATCGCTGCCTTCTATTTTATTCCCGGCCTCCAGGGCACCAACCTGCTCTCTCCATGCAGAGGTCACATTGTATACATACGAATATTTTTTTATTCGTCCTTCTATCTTGAAGGAATCTACACCTGCATCACACAGTTTATCTGCATCGGCAAATGCAAAGTTATCTTTCAGGTTAAACACAGCCTTCACATCTGATTTGTTTTTTGAATCCGGCAGCAGATACTGCCGTCTGCAGGGTTGTACGCACTCACCTCTATTGCCGGATTTACCACAAATGCCACTGCTCATGTAACACTGACCGCTGAATGAGATGCAAAAAGCGCCATGAACAAATACCTCAACCTTTATACTCTTTTTATGCGCGGCAATGCACAAAGATTTTATCTCTGAAATGGAAAGTTCTCTGGAAATATTTATCTGCGATACACCGGCTTGAGAAAGGAAGGAGATCTGGCCCTCATTGTGTGTTGTCATCTGTGTTGATGCATGAACTTCTATTTCAGGCAGATATTTTCTCAATATGTGCAATAACCCGAGATCCTGAACAATAACAACACGAATTCCAGCCTGATAGGCACCTTTAAGAAGTTCCATTACATCAGGAATCTCATGGTCAAAAACAAGGGTGTTAAGGGTCAGGTAAATGCGGCAATTTCTTTGTGCTGCAATACGTGTGAGGTGCTCCAGCTCCTGAAGAGACAGATTGCTTGCCCTCTGCCTGGCATTAAAGGAAGATAACCCGCAATAAACGGCATCAGCACCGGCATAGATTGCAGCTTTTACACTATCGGCATCACCACCAGGGGCAAGGATTTCAATTTTTCTATTTTCTCGCGTAATCATTTTAATCTATTACCAGGTAGATATATGCTTTATTGAATGGAATCATAAATTTGCAATTTCCCGGTTCTGTTTTCGTTTTATCAACAAATCGCCGGGGTAAGCCTTAAAATATGCTATATTTAGCCTTTCAACTGTAGAAATTTATTTAACTACCTGACTTATGCACCCGGATCAGGGTGCATAAGTCAGGTAACTGGACAAACAGACAATTACATGTTTATACCTGCCACAAAAAAAGAGATGGATCAACGAGGCTGGAAACAGCTCGACATTATTCTTGTAACCGGCGACTGCTATATCGATTCGCCACTGGTTGGAGTCTCGGTAATAGGTCATTGTCTGATACACGCCGGATTCAAAGTAGGAATTATTGGCCAGCCTGATATGAATTCAGATAAGGATATATGCAGACTTGGTGAACCGGCTCTTTTCTGGGGAGTTACAGGTGGCTGCATCGATTCCATGGTGGCAAACAGAACTGCATCAGGAAAGCCTCGCCGGACTGATGACTACACACCCAGTGGAATCAATAATAAACGTCCGGACCGCGCGGTGATTGCCTACTCAAACCTGATCAAATCCTATGTTAAAAACAGCGCACCCATTGTTCTTGGCGGACTTGAGGCAAGCCTGCGAAGAATCGCTCATTACGATTACTGGTCTGATAAAGTCCGTAAATCAATCCTGTTTGATTCCAAAGCAGATTACCTTCTATACTCAATGGCCGAAGATTCGGTAGTTGAACTGGCACAACATTTAGCAAAGGGGGAAGATTGTCGGGAAATCCGGGGGCTCTGCTATATCTCAAAAACAGCTCCAGAAAAAGGGCTTGAACTTCCCTGCTTCGAGACTGTCAAGGCTGATAAGATTGTTTTTACTGAAATGTTCAAGATCTTTTACAGAAACAACGATCCCCTTACCGCACAAACTCTTTTTCAGAAACAAGATACCAGGTATCTGGTTCAAAACCCGCCACCAACTTGTCTTAGACAGAACAGGCTCGATGAGATACACTCTTTCGATTACATGAGAGATGCGCATCCATTCTACTTGAAGGATGGACCGGTAAAAGCACTCGAGACAATCCGGTTTTCGATTCTGACTCACCGGGGATGCTATGGCGAATGCAGTTTCTGTTCAATTGCGGTTCATCAGGGACGCACTGTCCAGTCTCGCAGTAAAAACTCTATACTGAATGAAGTAAAGGCGATCGCAGCTCACCCGCTTTTCAAGGGATCGATCATGGATGTGGGTGGGCCGACTGCGAACATGTATGGATTTGAGTGCCACAAAAAGCTGAATAACGGTGCATGCGAAAACAGATCCTGCCTGTTCCCGGATATTTGTACCAGCCTTGAAATTGATCATTCAAAACAGATCGCTCTTCTCGATGATATCAAGAAAGTACCCGGTGTTAAAAATGTATTTGTGACATCAGGCATCAGGTACGATATGATCCTTGCAGATAAAAAATACGGGAACCGTTACCTGAAGACACTTATCCGGGAACATATCTCCGGACAGATGAAAATTGCACCTGAACACACCGACCCGTTTGTTCTGGACAAGATGCAAAAACCGGGTCTGGATAAACTTCTTGCTTTCAGAGAGCTCTTTAACCAATATACAAAAGCGGATGGAAAAAAGCAGTTCCTCTCCTATTATTTCATTGCAGCTCATCCTGGATGCAGTCTTGAAAATATGAAGCAGTTAAAACGAGTCTGCACCAACAGTTTACAATACACTCCGGAGCAGGTTCAGCTCTTCACACCAACGCCATCGACCCGTTCGACCATGATGTACTGCACTGACATTGACCCTTTAACAGGCGATAAATGTTTCGTTGAACGTTCTTCGGCTGAACGACAGAAACAGATGACAATTCTGCTCTCGACACCGGTATTTCTCAAAAAAGAATTTTCTGCTGACCGTCACGGTGATTCTCGTCATGGTGATTCTCGTCACGGTGATTCTCGTCACGGTGATTCTCGTCACGGTGATTCACGTCACGGTGATTCACGTC
>CAYLVN010000106.1:0-2114 GCA_964387115.1 uncultured Fibrobacter sp. | reverse complement strand
GATTCTCGTCACGGTGATTCTCGTCACGGTGATTCACGTCACGGTGATTCACGTCGCGGTGATTCACGTCGCGGTGATTCACGTCGCGGTGATTCACGTCACGGTAATTCACGTCACAGTGATTCGCGGCATGTTGATTCGCGGCATGGAGATTCACGTCACGGAGATGCCCGACGCGGTGATTCTCGACACAGAAATTCAAAACGTGGTGGGAAAAAATCGGGAATTCGGAATTTTTGAAGACGTTTCCACAAACCTCAGGTGTAAATAGAATATTCTGTGTTATCATTATATTGAAACGTTTTAATTGCGATTATGCTTCTGTCATAATTCTGCCAGTCTTTACAGCTAATCCCCGGTTTGCTCCCGTATACTCTCGTTTCGGCCTGGTTCATGCTTGTGTATAACTATGAGGAGGTACCATATGTCTGAGAAAACAGAAAAAGCGACATTCGCCGGAGGTTGTTTCTGGTGCATGCAGGGCCCTTTTGATGCAACCGAGGGGGTGATCTCCACAGATGTCGGGTATACAGGCGGCAAAAAAGAGAATCCATCTTATGAGGAAGTAAGCACAGGGAAAACCGGACATGCTGAGGCCATAGAGATAATTTTTGATCCGGAGAAGGTCTCCTATGAAGAACTGCTCGAGATTTTCTGGCGGAATATCGACCCTACAACTCAGAATCAACAGTTTGCCGACAAGGGCACCCAGTACCGCACGGCCATCTTTTACCATGATCAAAAGCAGAAAGAACTGGCTGAAAAATCAAAAATGGAACTGCAGAAATCAGGAATGTTTGATAAACCGATCGTGACAGAGATTGTACCGGCATCAAAGTTCTACTCCGCCGAAGAGTATCATCAGGAATACTATGCAAAAAATCCTCAACATTACCAGATGTATAAAGTCGGTTCCGGCAGGTCCGCCTTTATTGAGAGAATGTGGAAACAGAAATTCGGGAGGAAATAATGAATCTGAGAAAAATGCACTGCGCTCCCCTCTCAGCTGATACCAAACCATTGGACGACAAAGAAGAAAATGATCTGATAAAAGAGCTCAAAGAGTGGAAACTAAACAGAGAAGAAGTCCATAAATTGACAAGGACAATCAAAACTGAAACATTTCCCGATGCGATAAACCTTATCGGACTGTTAGCCCGTGTGTCACAGGAAGAGCAGCACCATCCGGATCTGCACCTTTACTATAACAAACTTGTTCTTGATCTTTATTCCCATAAAGTCGGGGGCTTGTCCATGAATGATTTTATACTGGCCGCAAAATTTGACGAAATCATAGAAAGTACATTTCATTAAAACCGCTTCCAGTAAGAATCTTAAAAATGACAGATTTTCCTCTCTTCCCGGATTTCAAATTCCTGGAACTGAGTGATCGGCAGATAATCGTCCCCTTTCTGCGCGATTATCAGCCGGAAACTTCAGAATTGTCATTTACCAACCTCTTCTTATGGAGAAATTATTACAATTTCAGATGGTGCATACTGGATAATTTTCTGATGATAATCGCTCAGGAAAACAACATAGTGCACGGATATCAGCCGATCGGTAAGGGTCCGGGGATTCAGCAGATAGAAACGATGCTTGCATGGCTTTACGATTCCGGGTATAGTGATTCTCCAGACATCATAAGAGCAGATCAAAGGATCGCTGATACACTCAGTGACAACAGAAGTTTCTTTATTGAACCTGTAGAGGAGCACTTTGATTATCTCTACAGAACCTTCGATCTGGCAGAGCTTGCCGGCCGTAAGTACCATTCAAAGCGAAATCATCTGCGCAGATTCATGCAAAGCTACTCATTTACCTACGAACCCTTTACAGAAGCACACATCATGGGTTGTCTTGATTTTTCGGATCGATGGTGCAAAGCTCATAAATGCCGCGATCTCTCCAGCCTCAATGCTGAATGGGACTCGATTCGGGAGATAATCAAAAACACCGGAGTACTTGAGCTTTATGGGGCTGTAATCCGGATTGAAGGAAGGGTGGAAGCATTAACATTTGCGGAGATGCTCAACAGCAGCACAGCTGTGATACACATCGAGAAAGCAAACAGTGAATTCAACGGGATCTATGCGGCAATAAATCAGCTTTTC
>CAYLVN010000105.1:0-9638 GCA_964387115.1 uncultured Fibrobacter sp. | reverse complement strand
TCATCGACAGATTCATTTACCCTGCAGCCAAAAGATAACAGGCAAGGGTGATTTCTGTCCCTTTTTACCATGTCAACTAGATTCTGCATGGCTATATCACGCCATTCTCCGCTCCCCAGGTATTGCCAGCCGGGAATCTCTTCGAGTACAAGCAGTCCCAACTCGTCGCATCTATCAAGAAAATCGGGAGATTGAGGATAATGCGCTGCCCTTACCAGATTGCAGCCTAATTCATATTTTAGTATTTCGGCATCTTTTCTCTGAAGCCTTGTGGATGCGGCACGTCCGATATAGGGATACGTCTCGTGTCTGTTAAGTCCTCTTAGTTTAATCGCTTCACCATTAAGATAACACTTGCCGTCAGTTTTATTTATTGTCAGAGAGCGGATACCCATGCGCGTCCTGTACTCATCAACAAATCCCGTCTCATCTCGCAACTGTACAAAAACGCTGTACAGGGCCGGATTATCAAGACTCCACAATTGTGGGTTTGAAACAGGGTTTGTTATCTGATCAACCGCGATACTTCTGTTGGCAGGGATTACAGTCTGTGAAGTCGCCATAGCCACTACATTGTTGTCATTATCCACTATATTTGTAATGATTGTACATGTCTTCTGTGATCCGCTTTTATTGGTAATCTGTGTCTTTGCAGAGATCGTCGGGTTTACAGGAATGCTTTGAGAGGGGTTTTGCGTTGAAACGAAGGTCCAATCAATATGCAGCGGATCTGCTGCAATCATGTAAACATGACGCACAATTCCGCCAAAGACCATAAAATCCAGATTCTCCCTGCCCTCCGGAGGAATTTCCGTATGCCGTCTGGAATCGACCTTTACGGCAATCACATTGTCCTGCCCGACTCTGACTTTGTCAGTAATATCAATGGTAAATGGCGTATAGGCGCCTTTATGAGGAGAACCGACCATTTCACCATTTACATAAACAGTAGCAATTACCGCTACACCTTCAAACTTGAGCATAAATCTTCTATTACTCAGTAAAGCAGAAGGATTGAAGTGTTTACGGTACCAGGTGATGATTTTATATGAAGCAGTATCCAGATATGCATGTCTGGTAATAACGTTTGCATGCGGCAAACAGACTTTTGTCCAGTTGCCGTCGTTAAATCCGGTTCCACTCGAAAAACTGCTGTTATCTGTATTATTGAAGAGCCAGCCTGTATCTAATCTGGTTGTTTCGCGGTTGGATTTTTGCGGCTCATAGGTTCCCGCACACACACCGGCAACCCACAAGGTTATCAGCGTAAAAACTAATCTATTACCCAGAAACTGCATTTTCAACCTGTTATTCTCTCCCCCCCGGGGAAAGGCTGGACTTTGAGATAAAATTCACAGCTGTTAAAAGCAACCGGTTTGACCTTCTCAATCAATTCCGGACCTCATTCAATATTCTATTTCTGCTGACATAGAGACCGGAAGTGTGATAACGTGAAAACCCGGCTGTTAATCTTCCGTCAAGACCGAATATCCTGTTGCAGCATTCGTTTTGAATCGCAGTTCTCTTCAATGAAGCTGACGGGAAACGGGAATACTTGTTATTATAACAAGCCTTTACAGGTGGTATCACCGGAGCCAGTATTCCATCTGCATCTGAATTCAGAAGTTCAGTATTAAGGCTGTCAAGCACCAGCACTCCATGCAGTGATGAGACAATCGAGGCATCCTGTTTCCAGTACGATACTACCCTTGTCAAGCTACTGTCTATTTCGATAAGCTGATAGCCTTTCCAGCCGTTTCCCCCGCCGTGGCCCTCCCAGTTTGAAACAACGATATTGCCGTTTTTCAAGATCTGAAAACCGGCAAAGAAATTAGGCTGCGCCTGGTTCCAGAATTCACTTCCGTTTCTGTCTGCTTGTGTAGGGAACCTTTTAATGATATTCCTGTCTTTACCGACAAGAACCATCTGGACCCCGTACCCGGTTGAAACCAGTGTGTTTCCGTTTGGCAATCTGAGGGCCATGTAAGGCTCGCCCCCGACCTGCGCTTCCCATTTTATTGCCCCGAGCGAGTCACATTCGTACATGGTACCGGCAACTTTGCCGCCAACCAGAAATGTTCCTGCCATAGTCGGGCGGACAATGCGTATACTGGCATTGGACGCCAGATTGATTTTTCTTATCTGGTGACCTGTGCTGTCAACTTCCTTAATGGAGGCGGGGTTACCGTCAGTGCCTATAAAGGTGCTTTTGTCAGAGATCCGGAATGTTGATTGTACACCGCTTCCTGTTGTAACCTTTTTAATGAATTCTCCGGTTTTTACATTGTATTCAGAATACCCGTCACCGACACTTACCATGAGCCTGTCTGATCCGATAAGTTGAAGATCGCGGTTGGCTGTTGCTATTGACCATCTGTCAGCCGGGTTGGAAAGGTCGATATAGTGCACCTTTCCATTACCCTCATCGGCAACGATCACCTTGAACTTCATTTGCGAAGGTGACTGAGCAAAACATTCCTGCCAGCTCATGAAGAACAGAGAGATAATAACAAGAATAACAGTTGAACAGTATCTATTCTTTACACGTGCCGATCCCATTATCTGCTGCCCTTTAATGCAATTGTCTGGTTGTAGACCTTTCCATCCAATTCGATTCTGGCTACCAGTATCCCTGCTGACACTGATTTGATGGGCATATTATAATGCAGATTCCCACTGCCGCTGTAAGATGCCAACCTCTGACCGCGGGCATTGAAAATCTCCACACGATGTTCCTGGCTGCATTTAGCATCGATTTTCAGCACTCCGCCAACAGGCTGAATTGAGAACGGTACCCCTTTTAAAGAGATTGCCGCATTTGCGGGTTGACCCAGACCTGTCGGTGTAGGCTCGAAGAAATACAGCATATCATTGATATCATTTCCAGAGTTGTCAACCAGTCGTAAAGAGAGCGATCCGGTACTACCGACATTTGTATGTTTTATCATGAGATGGACCAGACCAGATGGCATGGTAAAAGCCGACGAAAGCTTTTCACTGGATGTCCATACCCTGTCTGACAAGACACTCCTGCCATTCATCCATACAGTTATATGATCATCCTGGGTGTAAGCGATCTTGAGCTGTCTCTCCTGGCTGTTAATTAATGATATTGATGAGTAATTGGTGCGGCTTTCTCCACAATTTGAGAACCAGACGCCATCACTGCTGTTCTGTACTGTCCATTTATAATTGGTTCCATTTATCTGCACCTGTTCATCAGGCAAAGGTGCCTCCTTGCCTGTTCCTACATAGCGGCTCTCTACCGAAGCGGTGTCATTTCCCGGCATGCAGGTTGTTGAATTGTTCTGCAGACAAAGTAGCTTAGTGAGCTTTCCGGCGGGTAAAAGATTGCCCGACAGTGAAGAGATGATCACAGTTGCCGAAAAAGTCTTCGGTGTCCCTTCTATGTTTACTTCAGCCTTGACAGTATACGGACCGCCTTCACTGTTTCCTGCTGTAAAGAGTCCGGTCTGAGTGATAGTACCACCTCCGCTTACAGACCATATAAATGTCGGCTGCGGTTCAACTCTGCGTCTCAGTATATCCTGTGCAGTGGCTTTAAACTGAAGGGTGCTGCCTGGCTTGACCAGTGCGGCAGCCGGACTTACAGCAGCTGATGACGGCTCATCAGTTGATGTTGGATCTTCGACTCCTAAAGGATTGTTGGGATCGACATCGATCGAGGGCCATACCAGTTGACCGGATCTCTGAGCCGACACGTTTACCTCTGATCCCAGCTCATTGCTGTTGCAGTCAAGCCAGAGTGTAATGCGGTGCAATTCATCTTTTGTAAGTGACACGTCATTATGTGATGGCTTGCAATAAGGTAAAAGTTTCGATCTTTTGGCTCCGAATTTCCCAGGTATGGTTCGGGAACCACCTACTTCGGCCACATTAATGTTTCCATTAGTGTAAGGCCATCCGCCATCACAGAAATGGAAAACGAAATCTTTGAGGCTTGCATAGCTCATGTCCGGCCCTCTTCCACGCTGTTTATGACAGGGTGCGCATTTCGCATCGAAAACCGGCTTTACTGTCCTATAGTAGCTTACCGGGAGCGCCTCCATAAATTCCGGTTTCAGTTTCGATGGCTCACGGCGCATGGCGATCGGGTTGATAGGCGGAGTAGCTTTCCACTTATCTTCATGACAACCAAGACATGTAAGATGTTCTCCTTTGTGAACATAGGTCAGCGAGCGCATCGACTGGACCGCCATATAGTTGGAGTCAAGAGCCTGGAACATAAGACAGCGATCAACCGGAGCTTCAAAATGGGCCGATCCGTCAGATTCGACCGGTACAACTCCGAGCGCTAAACGCACAACCGATTCTGAGGCATGACTTACCCGGGGCTCATTGATGTTTATAGTTGCTTTAGGAATAAGCTGAATTACTCTGAGCCATTTTATTACAGTACCCTGAGGGAAAGGCAGATCCGACTCATATACATTCATGACACTCAAACGAGCCGGGTCATGCGGAAGGCTCTCGCGCTCACCTTCATATGTCATCACAGCAATATCCGGCGGCACAGGTCGCGCTTTCACAGGAATCGGGTCGATCAGCCTGAAATTATTAAGATTGGCGGCTGGTGTTGCTGATTTGGGACAAATCATCAGACGGTTGGCCGACTTGTCAATCATGACAATATCACCGTTGTAACTGGCCAGATAATAATCTATCGAAAGGGGCCATGCGGTCGCCCATGGTCCGGCCTCATCTCTCCAGGTAGTTCTTTTTGTAGTGATACCCTCGATCTGAGACATCATACCGTCATCACGTATGTTGTGATCGACAATGATCAGTTCACCGAAAGACTGTGTATGATGACCGGTGGCAGTTGCGACATATTTTTGTGAATTGGGAATAGCCCTGATATTTACTTCTCCCCATGGTCTGAGATTTCTTCCATCCGGCCAGTTACCTCCTTCCATTGTTGTAAGCGGAACCGGGTAATTGCCATGCCAGGATCGCGGATCACGACCATCGGGATAGCAAATCCAGGGATGATGAGCGATACAGTCGTCGCGGTCTACATAATCCCAGCGGGAATAAACGATCATTCCATTATTATCGACACTTGGATGCCATTCATTGGTTTCATGGTACGACAACGGGATAATGTCTGTACCATCATCTTTCATTGAAAAAAGAGTATAAGTCGGAACAGGCCTTAAATGGCATCGTCCAAAACCGCCGCGTCTCTCTGATACAAAAACAATGCGACCGTTGGGCAGGTAGCAGGGATCGAAGTCGTTAAACTTACCATCCGTAAGCTGAACAAGTCCAGTGCCATCGATATTGATTTTGAAAAGATGAAAACACTGGTCCTGATCCCAGGAGGCCCTGTAAGCTGTAGAGGCCGGCTTCCAGGCAAACACTACTGTTTTTCCGTCGTAGGAAAGTTCAGGTGATAAAAACGAGCCCCCGGAAAGCTTTCTGCCCGCATAGCGGCCACCTTGTACAGTTGCGTTTTGCAGCAGATCAGTAACTTTTCTCTGATTGTTTTTAAATCCGGAAATTATGTAAATGCTTCCTCCGGGAGTTGCAAAACAACCGAAATACTGGTCACAAAGATGCTGCTCAGCCCCGCTATACCCCCTGGCAACACAGAGAATCGAATCAAAGTCCAGAAGCGGATTTGAAAACGACAGCTGCGCGTCCGCAGGTGATGAGGCACCAGCGATGACAAACGTTACAATCACAGGTACTAACTTTCTTAACGACAAGCGATTCATTGCATCCCTCCGGAAGGGGTAGTATTATCAATTTTTATATTTAACATATCCATTGTACTTTTTCCAGTTAATAATTTGAAATCACACTTTTTCTGATATACCCGTCAGAATTTATGATTACTATAAAAACACCCCGGGAGCTCAACGGGAAAGCATATGAACCCATAAGGTTGTCCTTTCTATTAACCAGCTGTCCGTTTGGCATAAATACAGATGCACTGTACTTGATCTTTTTGCCTTGCGGTCTGATAAGAATCTTTCCGTTAACGAGTCTGGTTTTGAAGCCAATGATTTCATGGGCCATTTTCTGCCCGGTTGATGTAGCTCCTCTGGTAAATTCGAACCAGTTTACATTGAAAAGATAACTGTCTCCACCGGTAAATTTCAGACAAACATTATGTGTTCCTGTTACTTTTGTAATTTTGCATGTGCTTGTAGCCCATTTCTGCCAGTCACCGGTATTGGCGATCTCGCAGGTCCCTAAAAGCTCTCCGTCTACTGAGTTAAGCCTTATTTCAACCTTGCCGCCATTACCCCCACTGGCAGCTCTTATCTCAAAAGCCTCAGATCCATTAGTACCGAAGTTAATATTATTATACACTGCATAGTCACCATTTTCAATGAATCCGATATTCTCCCCGCCTTCTGAACAGGTCTCTGTCTGGATACCGGACTGGCTGCTGAAGTTTTCTGCTTCAATCTGAGAGACTGATCCCTTTACTCTCAATAACATGGTTGATTCATTTGACTTTCCCTGTGAGGTCACTACAAAGAGCCGGTAGGTTCCGTTTCTTTCCGGCACTGTGATCGATGTGTCAAGACCTCCGGCTTTTGTCATAGAAGAACCTTCTGCAAAGTTTGTAGTTCCAGAAGGAGCAAACCATACAGAAGCGGAAGAATCCCCGCTGCTGCGGATCTTTATTGTACTGCCAGCCTGCGCTTCACAACTTGCAGGAAACACATAATTCTGTATCTGAAAAAAGCCGGCCGGGAAAATATGTCTGTATTTATCCGGAACTCCTGAGTTGACACAGAACGTGTACTGTGTTGCAGGCCAGACATTATCAGAACGCACCTGAATCGGATCTATTGTGCTGTTTGGCGGGTTAATACCCATCTTATTGACTGTTGCAAATGTCCTCAGGATCGTCAAATGGTGTTTATCCCCGAAGTCTTCACAGTTAATAGTGTACTTGACATTAGGATCAATATCCAGAATATTGTCATTCTCTACTACATACGCAGTTCCCTCATCGTTATGCAGACCATAAGTCGGCCCGGATGTCGCTGCGGGAATTCCCCTGACATAATTCTCATTGATTTTTGTTCCTGGATTCTGCCCTATTGTATAGATTGCGCCGCTGTCATGGAGTCTTCTTAACGTGTTTATAACACGGTTATAACTGACGGTGTTGTTTTTAGCGGTTGTCGAGTTCTTGAATTCTTTCCATCCCCACCCCAGATTAATACCGTTGTAAGCAGTCTGTTCGATATGGTTGTATGTAATTGTAAGCGCTTCAGTGTAGTACGCCGTTATCGCAGCACATCCTCCGAACCCGGGAGCAGTGCTGATATCATACAGCAGGTTGTTTGTTATTGTGTTATCTTTACATATACCTTCGACACCGGACTGGTATTTTGCACGATTACCCCCGTCGCCGATCTCTATATGCTGAGGATGGCCTACGGTTATACCACTCGATGTAATATCGGTTATAAAATTACCGATAATATTGCAGCCTACGACATCATTAGACATATTGATTCCATCAGCACCAGCGTGTTTAATGATGTTGTCGGCGAAGTCTATGGACTTACTGTTCTTGATAGTTATTATTCCAGGGTTGAGATCAAGAATATCATACCTTGTGGTATGCCAGTTATTATCAGCATAGAATGCTATATAACCGTTAGCGCCCTGACAGGTTGTCTTGCCGCGTGAATCCCCGACCTGATAAAGGTTAAAGTCTGTATGAGCGAAGGTAATGCCCTGAAAAGTAATATTTTCGACCCGGCTTGATGTAGAGGTACCCGCTATATCAAACAGCTTCTCAGCAACGGGAGCCTGGACATCGGCGGTTGCCATATCCTCTCCTGAACGCGGATAATAATAGAGTGTTTTAGTCGTCTTATTAAAGTAGAATTGCCCTGGTGAATTCAGAAACTCAAACGCGTTGTAGATCGTATGGTTTCCGGTTGTGGTAAATGCCGCACCCCAACCGGGCGTCTGTGTGATCGCGCCGTAAGGCTGCTGCAGCATAAGTGCTCTGTTACCATCAGAAGTAGTGATTACATCCCTGACACAGGCGATGTTCTCATTCCATGTAGTACCGTTTACAATCTCAAGGTCATCCTTGTTGCTGGCAATGTTTGGCACATCTGAAGCGTTATATTTGACACCATCACTCTTGCTTCCGCTTGCCCATGCCCATGAAGCCTGTCCGGAGGAAACCGAGTAGGTCCCCTGACCTCCTCTGGCCGTGGCTTTCTTGAAACTCATCAAAGCACGTTTGTCATTTACATACAGATATCTCAGTTTTGTAGAGCGGTCTAAAGATGCTTTGTAAATATTTCCACTATGGAGTGTCCATCCAGTAACCTTTACAGAACCGCTTACAACCGGAGTTTCACCCGGATAAGCCATATAATAGATCCTGAAGCCGTTTTTTCCGGAATCCTGCGGCCGTAATTCTATAGGGCTTGTTACGTTGTAGGTACCCCCCCTCAGGTAAACGATAATATCTCCGGACATGCTGCTGTTTATTGCACGTACCGCGTCCCTGGCAGCTGTTATCGTCTTAAAAGGTGCGCCGATAGTTCCCGCATTGTTATCGCTACCCTCAGGAGACACATAAAAGGTGGCCTGTGTGGCTGCACTGACAGCAGACGATAATAGAAAACAGATTATTAAAGCGGATAACCTGGAGAGCAAATGATACAACTTACCATTATTCTTACCTGCATTCATGTTCTTTCCCCCTGTAACAGCACACTTGAAGTTCCAGTACATAACAAACTACCTCACAGTAAATTTAAGGTATTATATATTATACAGTAATGAAATTCTGATGATGAGATAAAAAAGTGTTCTATAAATCGGAACATCAATTGAAGCTAATTTTAACTGCGAGGCGATAAACAAAAACGGATCTCTATCCAGGGGATCTTTATAGGCCATAACCCACATTCTGCACACGATCGGATCTGAAAATGACTCAACGCTGTAACCCATTGTATTTCAATAGAGTTACAGCTTATTAACCTCGTATCGTTTAGATCCTCATCACTGGCATAAATGCAGTTTTTCAGCCGGCTCCTGCAACCCGGACTTCAATAGCCTCGATACTCCTGAGACACATGTTTATCTTATCGAATCTCTCAAATCCTGAGCCTCAGAAACCAGTAACAGGGGGAAAGACCCCACAGATAGAATTTTAGCCCGAAAGATTTACACTTTTCTTCTTTGCTACCGGGCTAAAAAATTGTAATGCTCTGCTGCTGTCTTCCTGCAGATTCTGATCTCTTTCACTTTACAAGCATTATCTTCGAAGTGTGAATGATATCCTTTCCGGAACTGATCTTCACGACATAATATCCATTAGTCATATCGGATAAAGTATACTTTTTTGAGTGAATCAGGCCGGCCGAGGTCCTTAAAGCGACCGATTTTACGATATCTCCATTTAAATTGTAAATTTTCAGGTCTGCCCGGTTTTCCTGAGCTTTAAATTTTACATTCAGCGTCGAACCGTCAATATTTACTTTAGCAATCCCCCGATCAGCAGTTTTTCCAGCATAAAATGCAACCGTCGGAGATAATGGTATCACATAGGTCGTTATAGACCGGGCCGGTGATGAAGCTGACAATGTTCCATTTACAACAGACAGATCATTGAT
>CAYLVN010000104.1:0-9657 GCA_964387115.1 uncultured Fibrobacter sp. | reverse complement strand
TTAATCTGTCCTGTAAGAGTGCCGCTTTTTATCCCTTCAAGTTTGAGGTAATCATTAAATCGCCATCTTGTATCGGGATCGTGAATGATGAGGACATCTGGATCGTTCTCTTTTCCATTATGGCCATATCCCACCAGTGAAACCCAGTGTCCGCCATTTCTGCGGTACTCATTTCTGCTTCGGCTGAAGCTGTACCAGCCGATATTAAACCATACTGCTTTATTTTCAATCAAGGCTTTACGCGCGATATTCAGGTCCGGTACAGAAATGCCTGTACCGAATTCATGAGGAACGGTTCTGAAACCGTAGTAGTGAATTTTGGCAGAATCGTAACCGTGGTCGGAGAGGAAAAGTTTCAGTCCGCTGACCATATCCGAAGGACTCGATCCGTGGGAGCCGGTATTTACATAACGGGAAGAGCCCAGTTTCTTTATGAGATTGTACTGGTCTTTTTTAGGATCGCCTGAACGGTTTATTATCCCGTGATAACCGTTGAGACCATAATATAAAAGTGTGTTGGAGATTGATACCGGACCACAGTAAAGAGAGCCTTTTCGCGGGAAACCGCCAAAAGAGTCGTCCCGCTGGTAATAGTCCGGGATGGAATCGATGCGGCTGGTAAAGATTGCCGGCAGGGAAATCGCATGGGAGGGTGACTGAATCTGTTCTGTAAAAGCAGAAACGACAAAAATGGAAAATAGAAAGAAAATGGATCTCAAAGGCGGTAATCCAATCTTGAAAAATCAATGCAGATACAGTCCTGCAGGGTCTGATCTTCAGAACTGTTGTATTTACATTAAGGGAGGGGAGACTTATACTTTATTCCGCTCTGGTATTCTGTTCTATCCAGTCAAGATAGCTTATGTTTCCGCCGGTTACCGGGATAGCTAAAATGCAGGGGCAGGAATATGTATGAAGGCTTTTTACTCTTTCAGTGAGTTTTTGAAGCAGGCTGCTTCTGGTTTTTGCGATAAGTACAGCCTCATTGTCCTCGCATATTGAACCTTCCCACCGGTAGATAGACTGCATTCCATCGATAATGTTGACACATGCGGCAAGGTTTTCCTCAACCAGGGATCTTCCGATCATTCGGGCCTGTTCCCTGTCTTTGGCTGTAATGTATGTCAGAATAATCTCCATTGCTACCCTCCTGATGACCGGGAAGAATACGGGACTGAAATAAAAATATTAAACGCGGGTTTCTGCGGGTAGTGACCGGTGCGGGGATTACGGTATGTGTGAAATACGATATGCTGTTATTGATAGGGGTGGGATCAGGAAAGCTTATTTTCCTGGTCGTGGACAATTTTGCTGAGAGCTTTCATTGGTACCGGTTTTTCGAAAAAAACCGCATCCATAGCCTGAAGCTTCTCCTCGGCAATTTCGGTAACGTATCCGGAGATGAGTATTTTTTTGACTTCAGGTCCAAGCCCTTCCATAAGCTGGATTCCGTTATACCTGGGCATTTTGTAATCAGTAATCAGAACATCTACCTTATTTTCAGCCAGATAAGACTTGGCTTCTACGGAATCGTTAAAGGTGTGGATGTTGCTGTTTTGGGTTGCACACTGCACAAATGTCTTCAGGAGTTCAGTGATTTGAACTTCATCATCAACTATTACTATTTCCAGTCTTTTTGCCATTAAACCCTTCTTAAGGAATTTTTATGAAGTTATGATTGTACTGTTTTTGTTTCGGTTATGCAAGTTTTTTTTTCGGTATTGAAGACAATCGGCTGACAGGCTCTTTTTGTACGCTCCATTTGAGCGGTTAATTAGTCGAAGCCTGTTCATGTTCAAAAAGAAAGTGTCCTGAATCACTGCATATAATACTGAATAGTTCTCAATTAATGAGAAATTAAATTGTGCCGGTTCTAAACTTCGTTTTTCCTTACTTGGTTTTCCTAAGGGCTATATTATATTTCCATTCAGAAAAGAACCTCGTTCTGTTGTGAATTTTCTTACGCTAAAGTATTTATCTCAGATAGAATAAAATCAGGTTTCAGATTATAGGGGGGATACATGCCTGATAAGATTTATCATGCTCTGGTATTGAATTTTCATCAGCCATCAGGGAATCTGGAATCTCTACTGGCTGAAAATGAATGGGAAGCAAAAGAGATACTCTGGACTCTGGATCGGGTGCCGCGGGTTTTATGGGATTATGAGGATATTGCCAGGGTTCATCTATCATTATCAGGTACACTCCTTGAAACTCTTTCCGCCCCGGATTTTCAGAGTCGTGTTTATGGTGTAGTGAAATGTGGAAAGATGCTGTGGCATTTCCAGAATACAAAAATTATCGAAATACTGGGAACCGGTTATTATCATCCCGTTCTGCCTCTCATTCCGGAATCCGACAGAGGGGAACACTGTATCCGCTGGCAGGGTATAGCCCGCCATCTTTTCTGGAGATCTGAATTTCCGGGGTTCTGGCCACCGGAAATGGGCTTCTGCATGGAGATGATCCCAATGCTGCGCAGATTGGGTTATAAGTATGTATTTGTAGACAGTGAAAATGTAGAAGCACTTGATCAGATGTCCTGGCAGGAGCTAAGGTACCGACCCCATATCGCAAGATACGGTGATGATGAGATCACGGTTGTAGTCAGAGACCGGGAACTTTCCGATGCGCAGCTTTCGGGAATGGATCCAGGCTGGTTTGAAAACGAAGTCAAAGAGAGAACCAAATGGTGTGATTTTCCACCGCTGGTCACTACCTGTACAGACGGAGATAATGGGGGGTGGTTCCGAAACACTAATAAACAGAGCAATTTCTGGAACTACTTTTACCGGGAACTGCTTGAGAATGCAAAAAGTGGCGTTTCTAATATTTCACCTGTTTTCATTACTGAATACCTTAACAAATTCGGGGCATCAAAGATGGTGAACGTGAAAACAGGAGCCTGGAACACCGGGTGGCATAACGGTAAAGATTTTTTACAGTGGACAGGATCCATTGCACAGAAAGACGCGCTGAAGCGAGTGGAAGAGATAAGTGACCGATTTCATAAAGTAAATGGAAATGTATCTGCTGAAGCCTCTAATGATGCATACTGGCACATCCTGCGGGCTCAGACAAGCTGTAATTTCTACTGGGGTGAAGCATGGGTTTACAAGTGCCATCAGGATCTCGATGAAGCTGAACGGTTGATCGTGGAAATGGAAAAACAATCTCTAAACAATTAATGAATGTAGTCTGTGATTTACGCTGGAAAAGAGTTTGTTGTAATACTATAATTTTATCTTTCAGATCCTCTTTAATGAGATGAGAACTAAATTTTTAACTCAGGGGTAGATAGATGAAACCAATGGGAAAGTTTCCAGAACAGATAGATGGCCTGCCGAATATTTCCGGTTCTGAGACTGATATTGAGAACCTGATGACTTCCACAGCAGGAAAGCCGATCTTTGTCAATGACAGCAGGATTCCTTTTCACAGGATAAAAAGCGCCTGTGCTGTGGCACTTCACATGCACCAGCCCCTCATACCTGCAGGTGGCGGTGATCTCAAAACCGCGACTATCATTAGTAACCTTCAACACATGATGAACAACCAGGGGATCGGGGATAATCATAATGCTCCGGTATTTCAGTGGTGTTATAAGAGAATGGGTGATTTTATCCCCCAGTATGTCGGTGAAGGAAAACAGCCCAGAGTGATGCTTGAATACTCAGGCACACTTCTTTACGGTTTTCAGCAGATGGGACTCAATGATGTGCTTGACAACCTTAAAAGGATAACGATGGATGCCCAATACCGGAACTATGTTGAGTGGCTTGGCGCACCATGGGGGCATGCTGTGGCACCATCAACACCGGTCCAGGATTTCAAGCTTCATGTCAAGGCCTGGCAGCACCATTTCGCGGCTATGTTCGGCACTGAGGCTCTAGAGAGAGTCAGGGGATTCTCTCCCTCAGAGATGGCTTTTCCAAATCACCCCGATGTCGCTTATGAATATATCAAAACTCTCAAAGAATGCGGCTACAAATGGCTTCTGGTTCAGGAGCACACTGTTGAAAACCCTCTGGATGGTTTTGGGCCACGGCTGAAGCATCTGCCGCACAGACTCGTCTGCAGGAACTCTAATGGTGACGAGGTTTCAATCATTGCAATCATAAAGACTCAGGGGAGTGACACGAAGCTGGTCGCACAGATGCAGCCCTACTATGAGGCCAAATCTCTTTCAACATGGGAGCTGGGGGGCAGACAGGTACCTCCGCTTGTGACTCAGATCGCTGATGGAGAGAACGGTGGCGTCATGATGAATGAGTTCCCGTCAAAATATGGCGATGTTGTCAATGAGTGCAACGGCTCTGAAACAGTCCTGATGAATGTTACCGAATACCTGGAGCATCTCTTTGCTCTTGGTGTAAAGGAATCGGATTTTCCGGTCGTGCAGCCGATCTTTCAGAAAGTGATCTGGGAAAGATTCACTCCTGGCCAGGGCAGTGAGAAGCTCGCAAAGGCCATTGAAGATCTCAAGAAGATGGATCATCGTTTCCACATGGACGGTGGAAGCTGGACAAACAATATTTCATGGGTAAATGGATATCAGAACGTACTCGATCCGATGCTTAAGCTCAGCTCTCTGTTTAACGAAAAAGTGCTGAGCAGAAAACCTGAAACAGCCGAGCATCGATACCGCAATGCCCTTTTTCATCTGCTTACATCCCAGACCAGTTGTTTCAGGTACTGGGGACAGGGGGACTGGACCCAGTATGGCATTGAGATATGCAGGAGGGGCATGGATATTATTAATTACGATTTCAAGTAAAAGGTTACAAGGTTAAGAGTTTAAGAGGTTAATAGGTTAATAGGTTAATAGAGGTTAATAGAGGTTAAGAGAGGTTAAGAGAGGTTAAGAGAGGTTAAGAGAGGTTAAGAGAGGTTCATTCTTGGCGAACGCTGAACGTTGAACGCTGAACGCTGAACGCTAAACCTCTGAACGTTCCACTATTGGCCCTATTCTCTCATGTCAGCCTGCGAGGTTTCTTTAAGCCTTGTAATCACCTGCGTGTATTTTATGTGGATCATGTTTTTATCAAAATCCCAGAATTGTCCCAGCATATCCTGCTGTTCTGATTCGCTAAGGTAGGTCAGGGCTGCCGGAAAGAAAGAGTTCTCTTCTTTCCAGATGTGTGCCGGGTAGAGACTCCCCAGCTCATCCATCTTTTCCGCAATCCGCTGCAGGTACTCATGATCACCTGATACATATTTATTCTTGTATTCAAAAAGCTGCTCTGTGATCTGCCTGGCAGTCACATGATCTTTGATCAGCTCCTCCATCATGAGCCTGTCCTCTTCCTTGAGCTTGCGTTCTTTGAGTGTATCAAAAAGGATCTGCTCCTCTTTGCCATGATGAGTTCTGTCGGCGTAAATTTTGATGAAATCAACCGCAGTATCGATAAAAACCGGGTTTACCCGCTTCTGCTTTTTCATGAGTAGCGTTTCATGATAAATCAATGTGAGAAGTTTTTCTATAAGACGGTGCTCTTTCCTTAACGGGCCTGAAGGATTCATAGCTTTTCCTCGTTTGTTTATAACGGTTTAGTAATTCAAAACTGCAAATGCTTTGCCAGATCCGAAAGTTCTCTCATTGAGGGTGCAGTGAAAGGAACGTTGTAATGCAGGCTGAATTCATGGAGAACACAACTCTGGGAAACAATAAATGGGATATAGTTGTTTTAAGGCACGTCCTTGAACATTTTCCTGATTCGGTAATTGTGATGAACAGAATTCGTGATCTACTCTCACCGCGTAGATACGCATTAATAGAGGTGCATAATATTGACAGCTGGGAACTGAAATCTAAGCGTTTCCTCAGGAGGTATCACATATTCAAGAAAAAGTACTCAAAGAACTTTGTTCCAGGTCATTGTAACGAGTTCTGCAAAGACTCATTCTCATATCTGATGAAGAAAACAGGTTTCAAGCTTATATCATGGCAAACTTACTCTCATAAACCCGCTGTAGATTTAATCTATAAAGTAATTCTTGTTGGTAATAAAGTACGTGCGATAATCCAGAAGGAAAGGTAAAAAGAGACTAATGTAACGACGCTTCCTAATGGATCAATACCCGGTTCGGGAAATAGAAATACCATATTTAATAATCAGGTATATCCTGGCCGGTATCCAATGGCTGTATAACTGTGTTACAAGCTGACTACGACTCCGGGGATGCATCCTCGGAGTCGTCTGTGTTTACCAGATCAGAATTGCTGATCCGTACCATCAAAGTAAACCCGGCACGACAAAATTATGGTCGCGGATGCATTCTGGAATAATACATTTCAACCAGCTCTGCGGGACAGGGCACTTCCTTGTAGGAAAAAGTCGGGTTGTCCACAGCATGCATCCAGTCCACAAACCAGGTACACCCTTCCCAGAGATCATGCAGTGCCGGATCCTTGCCAAACAGGTTGTCGCACTTCCCTCGAACGCATTCTTTGAGAACCTCAAGGTCTGCATCCCAACCATGTTTGCTCTGGCAAACGGAGATCAGGCCACCCAGATTATTACCCACCAGTTCCTGGTCATCAACATCTACACCCCACTGTTTTTTGCATCCATCCCGGAATGCTCCGAGCCCGCCCCCCGGAATCATGATGTCGAATTGTCCACCGCTTACGTCATGACCAATGTTCGATGCGACGACGATCATGGTTTTTCCTTTCATCATTCTATGGGCCGCTTTTACATCATTGTTGCTGGAGCCTCCATCAAAATCGAGCTGAAAGCATTTTCCACACAAGTCACTTTCACCGCTGCCTGGTACTGCGGCATAACCGTAGGCGAGATTTTCGCAGACTGCGAATGGAACATGGCGATAGCAGGCATAGGCGATGCCTCCCTGGCAGCTGCTCTCGGTGGCCTTGTCCCAAGTGGACCATTCATTCCCCTCCTTGACATAGCATGGTACTTCATCAAAACCGCTGCTGTCGCAATTGGCACAGAGATGCTTTGTATTGAATGGGGATGAACAGTGTGGTTTGCAACAGTCCCAATAGCGTGATCCCCAGCCTTTTTGTCCGCCTGAAACCGATGGCGGCATAAGCCCGTCACAACTGCGGGTGATGGCGGTGAGGCGTGAAACAGGGGTAAGAGTGATGGCTATGTCTGATTTTTGATAAGTTGTAATCTGGTACGTTCCATCTTCATACCCCGGCGCCCGCACTATGATTGTATCATCTGCAATCTGCGCAACGGTTGATTTAGTGCGGATCGATGCACTCTGTTCTGTCCATTGATTTTTAAGAGAGGTGGAACTTATTCCTGATTTGGGCGGGATATAACCGGATAATAAACGGGTTCCGGCGATTTCGACCCTCACAAGATAGTAGCCGGCAGAAAGATTTTCTACAGGGAGGGTGACCAGATGTGCTCCTGTGGTGGCTATAAATAAAGACTGGTCGGCAATCTTTCTTCCTGAGGTCGAGAAAACAGTGATAGAAACTGGCGATGGCTGTGTCGTAACAAGACGCAAGCGTCCATTCAAAAAACCGATCGCCGGAGTTGAGGATGGAATTCTCTTGCGTAGTGCTGCTACCAGTTCTCCTTTGAGCTGAAATCCCCCGGAACTGTCGGTTATTGCGGTAACTGAACCATCGCTGGCAAGGCTAACCGAAGCACCTATGACCGGCCGTCCTCTTTTGCACTTCACCATTCCGGAAAGGTCGATAATTTGAGCACTAAGCGTTGTCGTTATTAAAAGAAGTAGTGCTGAAAAAAATGTTACTCGAAAATTTGTCATCATGGAATATTCTTTCCCCCCGCGAATTAATGATTACTTACAATCCGTTTTATGCACCAATAATGAGTGCAATTCGCCCTGATCCGGGTGCATAAGTCAGGTACAATATACATTTGAAGAATACTCCTTTTTCATAAATAAGGCAAGCCATGGGTGCTGATAGAATACCGCGAAAGTTCCAGGTGTTTACATTGGCTATACGTAAAATTATATTAAAGGTACGTGTAAATTGCTTCACACAAATTAAATTTTTTCACACCAGGCAAGAGGGGACATCATGAGACCGGTTTCGACCCTGTTTATTCTTTTACTGTTATCATTCTCGTCAAGCGCTAAAATCCGCCTTTACTCACGTGACTTTGCCTCAAAATGCGTTGCCGATTCGCTTGCGAGAATCGATTCAATGCGAGTGGCTGATTCCATTCGGGTTGCCGATTCAACTATTCTCTCCCGCTATAAGACCGCCGATATCGCCTACGAGGATGAAAAAGTCAAAAAACAGAAGGAAATAGAAGCTTCCAAACCGGTTGAAATTGACTCAAGTGAACGGATTATCCAGGACAGCGTTGATGTCATATCGGCAAGAACACTCATAATCGACGAAGACAATCCATTTGCAAGGGAGATTGACAGCCTTCAAAACATAATGGACAGTATCTGTAATGGTATTCATGACCATGACCCGTGGTTTAAAAAAATGAAAACATACGCAGTAAGCGAAAAAAAGCGATACATGATCTACCTCATGAAAAACAATCTCAAAGATACATCCCAGATCCTGACCTACTGCAATCAGCTCTATCAGACGTATTCTACCAGGATCGATCTTCTGGGCGCTATCAGGAATTCACAAACCACAAACGCAAAAATATTCATCACTTCCCATAGCCATAATTTAAAAGAACAGATGGCTGAGCTGAGTAATTTTATAATTAGACTCAGCTCAGAGGAACCCTCTATTCAAAGGCAATAAAAAGACTGGAAATGTTTTTGCCAGCATTGGCGGACCTGACTGCTGCTGATAACTGAAGGGTAAGGCTTATAAACATTTTGAACCTTCGCCCGGGGGCATTTATCCCGCAGCACATTTATTTACAGGCCGCACGTTTTTGACTGAGTCAACCTGAAACAGTTATATTCTAAAGCCTTGATGACCCCGGCAAGTCCGGAAGAGTCAGAGGGAAAGATGAAACGGCGTGCGGCCCGCCTGAGAAAATGGCGGTACGTTCAGGTCCTGCCCTGAAAAGCAGGTGTCTCAATAGTCAAAGAGGATCTCGATTATGCGGAATGTCAGATGGGTGTTTTTTTGTATCGTTTTTGTCATGGGTTGCTCCAAGCCCACCGAGGTAATTTACAATGTTGAATATGTCACGATGTGTTCGCTGGAGGGACGTATACTGCCTGCGGGAATCGGGGCAGTGGTTTCTGCAACACAGAATTCGAAAAAAAAGTCCGATGCCTGCGATGCCAAGGGTTACTTTTTTATCGACAGTCTGACGGCAGGTTCCTGCATTCTGGAAGTGAAATCTGCCGGCTATGGCAGTCGGCGGAGCACCCAGACGCTCATTGCCGGCGGTTTCAATAACACTGGTGATATCACACTGAAGAAAATTCCCTCTTTGATATCCGTTTTTTCGCCCGACGATCAATCCGATTGGACCTCGGTCGGGACCAGTTTTCATCTGTATTTTACCCAACCCATGAACAAGACATCTGTAGAAAAGGCTTTTTCAGTTACCCCGGCTACCGCAGGGTATTTCCGCTGGAACTCTGTCAGTGATGTTTATTTTACACCTTTATCGAAGTTTAAAACGCAAACTACCTACACGTTCAGGGTGGACAGTTCGGCCAGAAGCGAAAGCAACGAGAAACTGGAATTCCCGCTGGTCACGACCTTTACAA
>CAYLVN010000103.1:0-9699 GCA_964387115.1 uncultured Fibrobacter sp. | reverse complement strand
ATAAATACTATTATGTAATTCCTAAAAATACAATAATATACACAACTTACGGTAGCCCAAAAAAAACTTATTTTTAAACTCTACAAACCGCTTTCCGGAGACTGGTTAAACCCTGCCTCACCACCGGCGCCCTCCTCTTTGAGCCCCTCTTCTCCTCCACTCTGCTCACCATCCCGGTTTTCTTCAGGTTCCTTACTCTCTTCAGGGCTCTCATTTATGGGGCCTTCAGGCGCAGAATTTCCGGAGTCGGGCGCCAGAGATTCTGATTGTTCCTCTCCTTTTTCAGGTTCCGGGGCCCCGGTATCCCCGGAAGGAATAGAATCTGGCTTCTCCTGAGCCTGTATCTGCTCATCTGTCGGTTTTGCCGGCTCGCTTTCAATCACCGGTACCGCAGGAGTCTTCAGCTCAGCAGAAGCGGCTTTCTTACCCTTATTTTCAGCCACAGAGGCCAGTTCATATGTCAGACCTATGGACCACTTTACATTCGTTTCGCTGATAAGACGGAATGGAACAAAAGAAGCATCAAACTTCAAGTTCTCCCATTGTAAACCCACTCCTGCAGAAAAGAGATCCGCAGGATGATTGAACTGCTTGCCCAGCCGTATTGCCAGTGCCGGTAAAACCCGCATCTCCACTCCAAGAGGCACTGTAAGCTTCTCATAATTAGTATTATAAACAAAATCAGCAGAGATGACAAATGGAAAATTACCATTAATTGAGTGCTGAAAAGCCGCTCCTATACGCGCGGAAGCGGGGAGCTGATTGCGGCTCAGAGCATTTGTAGTGTCAAGGTAACCGGTGCCACGTCCGTATCCGTGCATATAGGCTGCCCCGATGTCAAGCATGCCCGGAATCAGAGAATAAACCGCCCCCCCGCTCAGTGAGAATCCCCAGGATGAACTCTCAGCTAAACGGTCGTAAATACCATTTATTCCCACACCCAGGGCAAAATTGTTCTTCCTGAAACCGCCTGTCAGTGAACCTGCGGTACTCTGCTGCAGACCATAGGAATCAACTTTTCCCTGCTCTGTGGCATACTGAAACTGAACAGACTGACTTTGAAATGACAGCCCCGTAAACCACCCCGGAAAAAGCCAGCCGGTTTCCAAATACCCTCTGCCCAGATCTTCATAGAGTTTGCCGAATTCAAATGCGATATAGGGAGCTTTCCTCAGCGACAGGGCTGCAGGGTTATAAAATGATGCTCCACCGCAGCCAAGAGCCGTTCCTGCCGAGCCCATGGCCATAGCTCGGGGGTTTATCGGTTCCTCAAGAAAATTATACCACGCAGAACCCGTGGCACCACCTTCACTTGCAGCTGTAATCATAAACAGTGCCGAAGAAAATATCAAAACAGATCTTCTTAACATACAATAATCTCCTGAACTGCCCTGAACTCTTAAAAAGACAAGTTGATATCAACCTGCTGCCCGACACCGGCCCACAGTTTATCTGTAGAGATCCCGTAATTCATCCTGAGCCCTTCTCTATACTTTGAGAGGTCAAGAGAGAAGCCTGCGGAGATCGACAGCGGGGAATTAGTGAAATACTCCTCCGTATCGTTGAGCAGATCCCCGTTCAGGAGAAATCCGCCGATACCAGCACGGATAAAAAAACTTTGCCAGTATTGCCACTCCCAGCCCAGATTCAGATGACCCTCGGGGCGGGAAAGCTTCTTCCAGTTGCCGTCGATGAAGTACCCCTTGAGATCCGCTGCCCAGATAAGCGGCTTCTGAAGCAGCTTCCCTTTACATTCACTTCCAAGGGTAAAGGAGGGCAGCGGCTTGTCTTCAACAGTGTTGTTGTAATAATCTGATTCTATCTCCCAGTTCATCCCTGCTCCCAGATCCCTGGCGATTGCAGAAAATGTCAACACAGGAGAGAACCTGTATGTAAACGCCAGATCAATTGAACCTATTCCAGCCGCCGAAGAATACCTCAGGTCACCATCCCCGGACATTGTAGGAAGCCTCTGATAGAGGATACCGATTGACGCTCCGGCAGTCACGGCTCTGTTTACATAGTAGCTGAGTGCCACTTTACCGGTCAGAGTGGTATAGGCTGCACGTTCAAGGGGGTTTTCCTGATCATCATACAGCTTCAGGAACGGGTCTCCCCTGTAAAGAAAAACAAATCCCATCCCCATACGTGGCGGAATTCTGAATTCAAATGCCCCGAAGGCATCGGTGCGCCCGAATGAAGCTATTCCCGCCCCCGCAGCAAGTCTCTTCTCCCGCAGATTCGCCAGAAGCGACGGGTTCCACCATGATGCAAGGTAAGAAGGCTCTGCACTGCCTGCACCACCCATCGCAAGAGCAGCAGCTCCCACAGGCGGCCTGAGATAAGCACCGGAATGGCCACCGACCATGGCTGCCTCAACTGTATTGAAAAGAACTATCAGAACCGGTAAAATGCCAAGAATTGTTTTTTTCATCTTTACTTTGCCACCACTATTTTCCCAAAATCACGTTCTCCAGTGCTGGCGTTGATTTTGTAATAGTAAACACCGGGTGCAACCATCCTTCCCCGGGCATCACTGCCATCCCAGCAATCCTCATTTTCCACGGTGCTGCGCCCCCGCGGCCCTCCGTTTTTACCCGCTTTTCTGGCTTTGTTTTGAATAATGGTCTTCACCAGATCCATATTGTAATCGTAAACCCTGATAGTGACATCTGCATCCTTCTCGAGATTATATACGAATACCGTACGGCTTTGCTTGACATCCCCGATATCTGCGGTGAGTATGCCGGGGCGCGCATAGGACTTCTTGAGCCCCGACTCTACTACCGGCGCCCTCTTTATCAGAGTAAAATCGTGGCGGCTTTTCCCGGGCACTTCCCGCTCCGAGAAAAAGAGCCCCTCAGAGGTGGCGACCCAGAGATAGCCCGATGAATCGGTGCGTGGTACAAACAAAATGTCATTTACAAGTGCCGGGAAATCAATGCCGTATGACACCGGGGTCATCCTGGGCTCAAACTTACTCCTGTCAACAGCTGGAGGCGGATTGCGCAGCACCGTATCGACAAGCGTGTCCCTGTAGGCCTTTATGACATTTTCTTCAAAGGTCATGTAAATGTATCCACCGGTGGCAAAAGAGAGGCTGTTTGGCGCATCCCCCAGCATCAGGCGCCATCCTTTCTGTGCCCGACTGTACTTAAAAAACATCAGCGTGTCAGTCCCGGAAACACTTACCTCCATAACACTGTAAATTACCCGGCTCTCCCCGATTTCACGCGTAAAAGCACCGCGAAAGGATTTGAAAGTCATTCCTGACTCTTTTACCGAGGAGGTGATGGAAGTATCCCATGATGAATCCGCGAGTGAATAAAGCCATACCTTCGATGGGCTGGTTACAGAGAGGGTTTTTTCCGAGGCATTCACCGATGTTACTCTTCGCTTTGGTACCGGGGATCCCTTGATAGTGAAATCCTCCACCGGAACGCTTTCTGAGCTGCCAGGGACAAGAACATCTGTACTTTCAGACTTTGGATTCCATCTCACTACTCCCCCGTCAAGACATGCGAAGTAAAAACTTCCTTTGGCGTAAACCACATCCAAAGCAGAAACATCGGCGCTATCATTTCCGGTGATATCATCAGACCACATTAATTTAAGGGGTTTGCGCTCGACAGATTCACCGGCTACCCTGAAAGAATAGATCTCACCTGTGCCGTCAAATGTATCTGTCAAAGCAACCGCTCTTGTGCCGCCGAATGCGATATCGGCGATCCATTTGTCGGAGCAGCCCAGACGGTAAGAGAGCCAGTTTGAATTCTCGGCAAGGCGTTGAGAGATAGCACCCCGTCCGGCAATTGTATTTAAAGAGAAACTGTTTGTACCCTCCAGTGCAGAAATCCATAGAGTATCGCCTGAACCCTGAAGCTGGTAGATGTTATTTGATGCCAGGCCTTTGTCGCTGAAGCATTTGGCGGGAAATGCGCTTGCGGCCGGAAAAAGAAAAAACATGATTCCGGCCAGGAACAATGTTTTACTTGCGTGAATCGAGCACTTGTGCATTGCCGGGTACCTCGAATTTAAAGACTTTACCGGGAATTTTGGGATTGAAAACAGTTTTCCTGAACTTGTAAGTATACTCATTGCCGCTGCTGTCTGTGAGTTTCAGTTCACTCACTGTTCCAGTCTTTACAGAAGCATGTACCTCAATTGCCGACCACGGGGCCTTTGAAGCCGTAGAATCCGCTTTCCAGGAAAGAACAGCCGTCGAACCATCATTCTGTTTTTCAGTAAAACTGTATTCACTCAGATAAGTGGAAAACAGCCTTGAGGGATGGAAGGAAAGATCGAGGTCCTGAAGGTTTTTGATGATAACCTGCGCACTTTTCTCGCTGTACTGCCAGAACGATTTGCCATCACTCACAACAGTTTCGTTTTCCAGCTCAAGACGAAACCGGTCACCCGGAGCAAGAAACAGCTTGCCCGATTTTCTCTCATCGCGTTCCCGTACACTCCACCAGATATGCATGTCAAACTGAGTCTCAAGCGATACGTTCTGGTTGTATTTACTTCTGATCAGAGATTGAACAGTCGCCGGGGCAGAAAATGACTCGGCTCCAAAAAGCATCATCAGAATTAAAACAGCAGTTTTCTTAGACATACAAAACACCCCCGTCACCGGGCGCAGGTTTACATTTCTCTTATAGAGCAGCTCTACGGAACGGGAAACGGCAGAATGCATCCGCCCGCCCTGATGCACCCTTACCTGTGGGTCGCCAGATACTCCTCCAGCTCGTCGGGCCTGACCAGTACCTCCCTGGCCTTGCTGCCGTCGGGAGGACCCACAAATCCCGCCCGCTCCAGTTCATCCATTAGACGTCCTGCACGGGCATAACCGATCTTCATTCGACGCTGAAGCAGCGAGGTCGACCCCTGACCGATACTGACGATGGTTCTTGCGGCCTCCTCAAACAGCTCATCCCTGTCATCATCATCAAACGCGCCGCTCTCACCTGCACCGGATCCATCATCCAGCTCATCTATAAAACTCTCGATTCTATCTATCTGGACCTCTTGACTGCGAATGTCGCTTACAATTCTCTCTACGTCCTCTTCAGATATGAAAGCCCCGTGGAACCTTTCAATCTCAGGGGCTCCATTGCGCAAAAAGAGCATATCTCCCATGCCCAGTAATTTTTCTGCTCCCACATGCCCCAGAATGGTGCGGGAATCGGTAGACTGTATCGTTCTGAAAGCAATTCGCGAGGTCAGATTTGCCTTGATCGGACCTGTGATAATATCCACTGATGGTCGCTGGGTTGCCACAATAAGATGGATACCCACGGCCCGGGCCAACTGAGCGATCCTCTGTATCAGCCCCTCCACATCCTTGGAGGCTGTCATCATCAGATCCGCTAATTCATCAACAAGGATAACGATAAAGGGGAGAGGTTTATTGTCTTCATCAGGCAGAATTCCTTCCAGCTTGCCTGATTCGAGCCTGTTATTGAAAGATTCGATATTGCGGGCACCCACTTTTGCCAGCATCTTGTACCTGCGCTCCATCTCGATTACACCCCACTGAAGCGCCTTGACAGCCTCTTTGGACTCGGTCACAACCGGAGACATCAGGTGAGGGATGCCCTCGTAAAATGCAAGCTCGACCTTTTTAGGATCAATCATGATCAAGCGGAGTTCCTCAGGCTTCTTGGTCATCAGCAGACTGCATATCACCGAATTGATGCAGACACTCTTTCCGGAACCGGTCTGCCCTGCAATCAAAACATGGGGCATCTTTGTTATGTCGGTAACATAGGGGCCTCCTGAGATATTGGTCCCGATTATCACCGGCAGTTTCGCTTTAGATTTTTTAAAGCCATCGGAGGTGAGAATATGCTTAAAGTGCACTATCTGCCTCTCTGCATTGGGAAGCTCGATTCCAACGGCCGATTTTCCTGGTATGGGCGCCTCGATACGGATCCTCTGACCCCCTACTGCCATGGAAATATCATCATGGAGGTTCACTACCCTGCTTACTTTTATTCCCGGGGCAAGCTCGATTTCATATCGGGTAACAACCGGCCCGGGACTTACATATACCACTTTGCCTTCAACCCCGAAATTGAGGAGGGTTTTTTCCAGAACCATGGAATTGCGTTCTATTGTATCTTTGTCAATAAGACTTGATAGAGGCGGAGGCTCCGGCAGAATCGATGAGTCCGGAATTCTGTAGGGCTTTGCAGGCGGCTTTGGTTTCTCATCAACAGGCGGCGACTTATGGTTCTGATCCTCAGGCAACTGTTCTCCTAATCCTTCCGGTATTATGGCATCACCGTCATCATCTTCTTCTGAGTCAATTTCCGCGGTCTCGATACTCATTATCTTAATAGGATCTTTTTTCTTGGCACGGAAAGCGGCGAGGTCTTTTTCCATCTGCTGGCGCGTCAGCTCTTCAACATCTTCTATGATCTCCCCGGTGGGAGAATAGACCACCGGAACCTGTTGGCTTTCCTCTTTTTCCTCTGGTTGCACAACCGCCTTCTGTTCGGTTTTCACAGGCTCGGTTTTTTTATTTGGACGAGGCGGTTTTTCTACTTTCTTTGCGGCAGCTTCCTGCTTCGGTGGCTGTTCCACCCGCGGTTTAGCTTTAAACATCTCTTTGAGCCCGGCCCACATCTTCACAACTCCGCTAAAACACCATAGTGCGGCAGTGCGGAGCCAGCCCACGAGTCTCTGGGGTGAAATACTCAGACACCAGAGTACTGTAATCAGAAGCGCAAGTGAACCCAGAAAATATGGTCCGAAAGAGTGGGTACCAAAAAGAGGCTTACAGATGGATTTTACAATGAATACGCCGATGAAATTCTCAGATGTCTTGAATGCTGCAGAAGCGGCCACGGCCGGGAGGTAGTGAATGGCAAGCAGAAAACAGACCTCAATAGTCAAAAGAACCGCATAAAGCACATTTCTGGGCGCAATAGTATCTCCCCGAAGCCGTACCCACCCCAGATAGCAGACAGAAAGAGGGAAAAAGAATGCTGCGATGGGGCCAAGAAGAAGAATTAATCCTGAGGAGAGCCATGTTCCTAAAATGTTCCCCAGAATATTGGATGACTGGTTAAAAAAATGAGATACAAGGGATATCAGTAACAGCACGCCCATTGACAAGAAGATAAGCCCCCAGATCTCGTGACCGAAATCTGTTGATTTTACCGCCGGAGTGCTTTCATCTTTTTTCTTTGCCATAGATCATCTATCCACGCATTTTTGTTCGATAGTGTAAAGAATAAACCTGGACTGCTTGGCTTTTTCAGAAAGTTGGGGTAAAGGTGTGATTTTTGTGTATTCTTCAATCACACGCGCCGCCTCCTGAGCACGCTTGAAAGATGCTGTCAGGATATCGCTCTGATCAGCACGGCTCATCTCCTCGGGCCGGTTTTCACCGGCAAAACAGTCAGAACCGCTGTCCCGGTTCTCAAGGAGCTTCTCTCTGCCAAGCCCTTCTTCTATTTCCTTAAGCGAGTGCCGGATACTCTTGAGTGCTATTGAGAGGGCGGAATCATTTTTTACAAACCTGAAATACTCCTCTATAACCCTCAGTGCCTCACGGCACCTGTTTAAATTAGCATCGAGGATTCTATAAACCGGATCTGGAGATGTCACCAGAAATGCACTCCCGCTGTTAGATCACATGAGCTAAAAAATATAACTAATGTAATGAGTACGGGTCGAGAATTAGAGGGTTTTTATTTAACTTTAACCTTAGAACAGAAGTTGATGGCGACGGAAAACCTGCTGTCTCTGCAAAAGAGGTCTGTTATTTTTTCAAATCCGCAATTAATTCCCAAAAATGGAATTCTCCCCCAACCAATTTTTGCCGTTTCTTTCGTACCCCACCCCCGGAACCATCTCCTGGCCCCTTGGCATACCATTTGATCTCGTTTTTAACCATTTCAAAATTTAGACGGGGACTATCTATGGCCACCATGGAGCGACTCACCAGATCAGATGATCTTCTTGTAGCAGAGGTAATTTCCAGCAGCAGTCCCTGCAGATTCGCAAAAACATTCGATCTGGTAATAATCGGAGCCGGTCCTGCGGGTACCTACCTCGCATGGCTGCTCTCCAGACAGGGCTTTAATCCCGTAATTATAGATCACTCCTTCCCTACAGATAAACGCGCTTTGGACCTGGTACCTGTAGAGTACCTTTCTAAATTTCCAGTACTGGGTGCCCTTGTGCAGAAAGAGGGCGCTGATAACCTGTTACATATCCTTTCTCCTGGTGGAAAGGAAGCGGTGGTCATAAACGCCTTAGATCCCAGAACAGCGGTCTCGGTCTCTAATCCCAGCCGCTATCTTCTCCATTCCGCAATTTCCAGGGGAGCCCGTTTCATTCCTGAAAGGGTAACTTCCATTCGTTATGAAAAAGGTCTCTGGAAGATTACCACCACAAAGCATCAGATCAGGGCACGGAATCTGGCCGGGGCAGACGGGGTAAAGAGTTTTGTCCGCAAAGCGCTCCACAAGCCCTTCAGTCGCAAAGATCTTCTTCTGGTTTTAGGCTATGAGGTATCCGGACTGCCGGAAAGCTCTTATGTGAAATTCGTTCACGGCCGCCAGGGGCTGCTCAAAGCCAGAGGTAGTCCCTGTAACGGCACAGTTGAGATCTCAGACACGCTCATAAACTCAGCAGGGCTTAAAAAAGATCTGGACACTTTTCTTTACGATCTGGCAGGAGATGTAAAAATTCTCAACAGCTGGAGTGTGCTGATCCCCCGGGCCTCTTCATCCGATTTCTTCCGCTCCCCCAGTCTGGGAAAAGACTGGATTTTAATCGGAGATGCTGCCGGACATGTCAATCCGCTGACCGGTGATGGCTTGATTTACGCGCTCTGGTCGGCCGATATCGCTGCTCAGGCCATAACAGCCGGTGATATGCGTTTATATGAAATACTCTGGAGAAAAGAGTACGGAGATGCGCTTCAGAAAGCCGCTGATTCAATAAACCTGTTTTTCAAGCGCGGCTTTATCGAAACGACCATTAAACTGGCCGCAAACAGCCCGACTCTTTCAAAGTTTCTGTTTGGCATCCTTTCCGGCTCCAGTACCCCAGGGCTTATGATCAGAAACTCTTTAATAAAAGCCCCATCTATCTTTTACG
Source organism: uncultured Fibrobacter sp. (assembly GCA_964387115.1). GTDB lineage: Bacteria > Fibrobacterota > Chitinivibrionia > Chitinivibrionales > Chitinispirillaceae > JAAYIG01. The sequence goes on along the minus strand of CAYLVN010000103.1, from coordinate 582 downwards.
AAATGGTAAGGAAGTCAAAGCCGGAGCTTCAGTGGGTCAGCCACTCCGGGTGAGCAGGAGATGAGACTTTTTTGAGAACCTCAGCGGCAAGCTCTTTATTAAAGCCTTTTGCCAGATCAGTGAGTGACACCATCCCGACAATATGCTTCTGCTCGTTAGTGACCAGCAGACGTCGGACCTGCCTGTTTTCCATTATTGACGCGGCCTCTTCGATTGTGTCATTCTGGTCACAGACAAATACTTCGGGAGTCATAATATCACACACTCTGGTCTTCATGGGGTCTTTTCCAAAAGAGGAGCTTCTGAGAGTGATGTCTCTGTCGGTAACGATACCCACCAGAAAGTTGCTGTCAAACACCGGCAGTGCTCCGATATTATCCCGCAGCATTTTCTGGTCTGCTTTTTGCACTGTATCCAACCGATCCAGAAAATCGATACCATGGGTCATAATCTCTTTTACCTGCATGTGTGCACCTCTTTGATTTAGCCCGTTCAATTACTGTGCCGTAAACCAGTTTAGAGCGGCCGGATTTATTTTAAACCTGAAAGTCGCAGATGGGGAGAGCAAAAAACCGTAAGATG
>CAYLVN010000102.1:9346-9768 GCA_964387115.1 uncultured Fibrobacter sp. | reverse complement strand
GGAGAAACCAGATATGGCTGATTACCTGATCTTGAGACACAACGGCAAAAAGGCATTCATGCCCAGAGTATTATTATCTGAACAGCCTATAGAGAAGATCTTTGCGGTTCCGGTTAAGAACGCAGTAGGAACCATCGATATGAATAACGCCATAACGATCATGCGTTTTACAACGGAAGGAATAGAGTATGATATAGTGGCAAAGAACTTTTTTGATGAGGTAAATGGAGCCTATATGTATGGGTTCTGCAATACTTATTCGGAAGAAGAAATTGCCTATACGCAGACAAGATGGATCGTCATTGCCAATATTAAGACCGGTAAAGTTAGATCAACCGTGATTACCTATAACCTTGACGATTTCATAACCGGATTAAGGCCGCTATCGAAAAATGGGGAAAAAGACCAGTTTGTGTTCTTAA
>CAYLVN010000102.1:4854-9336 GCA_964387115.1 uncultured Fibrobacter sp. | reverse complement strand
GAGGCAGCAAGGATTTTCTTCATATCGGCAGGATTATAAACAAGGATTCAATACTCGATGAAGGGTCGATAAAAGCCGGTATAAGTCCGATTGGTTACAATATTCCCTGGCAGGTCCATAGTGACCTGATTTTTACTTACGATATAGATTCCAACAGACTCTCTTGTCATGATTCCAATCTTAAACCAGCAACACATCCTTTTTTAGAGATTTTCAACAGCAACAGCAAGAACTGGCGTAAGGTAAAGGAATTTATAATCCACCCGACCCTGCCTTTTGGAATAGTGGTAGAAATAGGTAAAGATATAAATTTAGATGAAGCACGTAAATTACCACCCAGCAGTTTTGAACGATCTGCATTGGTTTCATCATTAGCCAGAAATTCAGAGATTCACGCGACCTATCTTCTCCGCTGGGACACCACGGATCCCGAAAAGCAGATAACCCAGATTCTCACCGACTCCCTTTCCCTTATTCCGCTCGTTTCCTGTAAATCATATTCCGGTTTCCAGTTTTCCCCTGACGGCACCTGGATGGTGTTTAAGGATGAGACAAATGACAGGAAAAGGCCGGTATTTTTGGCAATTCCAATCAAAAAAGACGCGCCTTTTTATTTCGGGGAGCCGCTTTATCTCGGTCGCCTTTTCATTGAAAATGCGATTCCATCGATGAGCGCCTGGACAAGTGATCCGCTGGGGTTCGTGGTGTCATCAGGAGAGCATGGTTTGTGGAAATGGGATTTAGGGAATGTAAATCTTGCGAGAGTCATTGATACCGCTGAGGTAATTATTCCTGTTGAATGATACTGGCGTTCCACTTACAACCCAGGATTTCTATTAAAATAAGCACGCATAATCTGCGAAGACCCCATTGCTGGCTGTAGATTGAAAATGCCACTAAGGTGCAAATTTCTTTCATGACGACACGTCGTTTTCACTCCTCCGCATTCCAGCATACCTTAACAAAAAAACAGCCTGTAATCATTTTTATATTATATTAAATATTTACAGATGGCCCTTTAACATAAAAGGAGAGAACATGAGATCTTTTAATCATGCAGTACATCTCAGATGTACTACGATTGCGGTTCTGGCGCTGGTTTTTCTGAGCACGATGAAAGTCTGGGCTCAGAACGATATCACCTTTCCACTTGTAATCGACAATGAAGTCAAATCCGGTCCGATACCAAACGGTTACCACTACGAGATGTGGAAACAGGATCCCGGAACTGTAAAAATGACGGTGTATAACCAGGATGCCACGTTTGATGTTGAATGGAGCAATATCCAGAATTTTGTCGCCCGCGTTGGACTTAAATACGATGAAACAAAAACCCACAAGGAAATCGGTGTATTTACTGCTGAGGTTGAGTTTCAGAAAGGGCAAATAAGGAACGGGCTTGCGTATTTCGGCATATACGGATGGACAGTCGAACCTTTGGTTGAGTATTACGTGATGGAGGACTGGCAAGACTGGCGGCCTAGAGCAGGAGACGGGATGCATACGCTGGTAGGCACAATAAACGTTGATGGTTCAGATTATGAAGTGATAACTCGGCAAATGAAACAACAGCCATCAGTTAAGGGCACTCAGGACTTCCCACAAGTCTTCAGTATCCGCAAGAACACCCGGGCTTCAGGCACGATCTCCATTTCCGAGCATTTCAATCAGTGGGAAAGCAAGGGAATCAATCTGGGAAAACTCTACGAAGTAAAAATCAAAGTCGAATCATATAGCGGCAGCAACAACGGATCCGGTTCCTGCAAAGTCACAAAAGGAAAGATCCTGGTAGATGGAATTCCGACCTCTGTTAAACCGATTTGTGACGGTTTTTCAGTAAATAGGCAGAATCTCTCAGGCTTAAACTCTGCCAACGGCACCTATACACTCATCTCGTTAAGTGGACAAAAGATCTGTTCAATCGCATCCGATCTTTCAAAGCCGCCTGTTTTTTCAAAAAACATTGTCACTCCCGGAATCTATTTATTGCAATCAAATTTAAACGGTGTGACATTGCAGACAAGGCCGTGGGTGGTTAAATAGACCATTTTCACCTGCAACCCTGGTATCTGGCCCGGACTGCAAGCCCGGACCGAATACCAGGGTACTCAGCACCGTTTGCACAAAACAACTTCTAATGACCCTCCATTTAGAATTATTCCTTCTGATAAAAACACCTCCCCCATTTTTCTACAGAAACCCCTCCTGAAGTGGTACATTCTGACTTCCGCGACAAGTTCCCCCTTAGCCCTGAAAATCGAAGTCTGATGAAAGCAAAAATCGCAATCTGCTGAACACTGAAGCTTTCAGACATCCTGATCTTATCACCTTGCCGGTTAAGACCTGCGACACCTTCAATTCTTATCATCTCAACATCTGATAATTTTCTATTCTCCCTGACTGCAATTTTCAGATTAATATATCCCCAACCATTTTTCTCTTTATCGCGTCATTTTATGTCGTTATGGATTTGCATATTATAACTGTTTAAACCAGAATCACAAGGCAGGTAAAATGAGTAGACAGATTAAACCCGGAACCGATCTTCAGCTTACAAAACTGAGGATTGCCCAGGATATCCTTTCAAATACAGACTTTCAATCCAGAAACATCCGCAGGCTTATTCTCCGTTATGTAAATGCCAGAGATAAGAGGAAACTTGTCCAATTTCTGAAGACCAGTTTCACGAAAAACGACAACTGCGTGTTCAGTTCTGATGATGAATTTCTGATTGAAAGTGAGGACAGCAGGTTTATAAGACATATTCGTTTTTTTAATCAAACATCTCAAAGACATTTTCAGCCTGGTTGACCCTTCTAAACAGGATCGCAGGTTCACCAGAAAACTTAAAGAGGTGAAACACCTGTTTGAGCTTACCAATAAAGAATCACAGATGCTTGAACTTCTCTTTCTGCATAATTCCGACTTGCTTATAAGTCAGATCCACGATGAACTCTGCGAGGCTTTTGATGCCAGATACGCGAGTATAAACTTTGCAAAAAAACCCATCTCTATTATGATGGGGTGCTCTCAAAGCGTAGTGGAAAACATTCTGAAAACCGATTCAAATCTTGTCAAATCCGGTATCTTAGACTCTGAAAGAGACATCACCCCTGAGATCCAGGATTTTCTGGGAGGATTCAGCCCCACACCAATCACGGATAAATATTTCAGTGAATACAGAGGCAAAGCTCTTCCACTTTCGATGTACTTGCAGCTAAAACAGGAAATACCACTGGTAAGCGCCTTATGCAAAAGTGATGCTAAAAACGGGGTGAACATATTCCTCTACGGTGAGCCTGGAACAGGTAAAACAAGCTTTGCACGTTCTATCTGCTCCAGTTTGAATAAGAAGCTTTACGAAATTCAACATCCTGCATCTGACAATGCCGAAAACAAGAATTTCAGACTACGTGCGTTCAAGGCATGTATCAGGATGGTTGACCTGAAGAATTCGGTTATAGTGATCGACGAAGCCGATAGTCTCCTGAACACTTTTGTCTACCAGGGAGAAGAGGGACTGACACAAAAGGGGATTCTCAATTCAATAATGGAGAACTCCGGGGCGGTGATTTTCTGGATTTCAAACCTGGAGGACTCATCGGCCCTTCAACCATCAGGCGTTTTGATCTTGCGATTAATTTCAAAAATCCATCACACAAAGAAAGGGTTGTACAGTGGCGGACAGTAGCAAAAAAGCATAAGCTTGACAGTTACATTACAGGCCCGATAATCGATTCCCTCGCCACCGATTATGATGTATCAGCCGGTGTCATAGAAACTGCCCTGAAAAATCTGCGCAGAGTGAAGGATACAGGTGATATCACCGTTTACCCGGACAAATTGCTGAAAACTTTTTTAAATGCACATGTCAAATTGAAAACAGGCAGAGGAGTAAAGCTAAACAATCACAACTGCATGCATCAGTATTCCCTTGAGGGATTGAACATAAGAAGCAGCCTGGATAATTTTTTCCAGATAGCGGAAAACTTCAACAGCAAATGGGATCAGGAAAGGAGAGTCACAAGGGTATCTCTTTCACCACTCTGCTTTACGGTCCACCCGGTACCGGAAAAACCGAGTTGAAACATATCTCTCAAGGAGACTGGGAAGAAGACTGATTTCCAGAAAATCCAGTGATCTTCTAAACTGTTTCCTGTGAAACGGAGAAATTGATCAGGAAAGCTTTTGAAGAGGCTGAAAATGAAAAGGCAATTCTGTTTATAGATGAAGCCGACTCATTTCTGAGTGCAAGAGAAAGTGCAACGTACAGTTGGGAAGTTTCACAGATAAATGAATTCCTTACCGACATGGAATCATTCAGCGGGATGCTCGTCTGCTCTACCAATTTCAAGGAGATCCTCGATACTGCATCGACCAGAAGATTCATGGTCAAGCTTCATTTCGATTATCTGACTTGCGAGGGGAATAAGCATTTTTACCATCTTCTTTTAGCCATTCGTGACTTTCTTTATAACGTAA
>CAYLVN010000102.1:0-4844 GCA_964387115.1 uncultured Fibrobacter sp. | reverse complement strand
TTCTGCTTTCCCCGTTATGTCAATCAAAACCCGATCCGCAGGAACTGGCCATGGTAAGGGAAATTACCTCCCTTACACCCGGTGATTTTAAAAATATTCTGAACCGATTTTCTTTGATGCCACCAGACCTGGTCACCCATGAACAGATGATTCAGTCACTAAAGGATGAAGTGGCAGTCAGAAGCAGACATGGGGGAAGGACGATAGGATTTGTGAAGTGAGACATCCAGGGGCAGATTATTACTGCCGGCTTGTGATATCACTGTTATAAATCATCCCGCCGGACTCTTTGTAACTCTTTAGAACCGCCGATGCCTCCGGCCGCATAAAACCGGTTACCACCTCTATTCCCCGTTTCTGCAGCTCTGTGGTCCAGTTGTCAACCTTTGCCCCTTCATCGAAGCCTATTGCTCTTGCATCCTCATCAGCGGCACCGCACACTACCCTCTTTACACCTGACCAGGGGATCGCACCCAGACACATCGCGCATGGTGCGGTGCTTGTGAAAAGCTCGCATGATGGCAGACCGGGGGCAGAGAGATCAAAACTCCCGAAAATTTTCTGTGCAGTTGAAAGAGCCATGATCTCCGCATGAGCTAGGGAGCAGAAGGTTTTGACGACAACGTTTACTCCGGGAGAAACAAGCGTTCCGGTTTCCATGTTGAATACTGCGGCAGCAAACGGTCCTCCGGTTGCGGATTCGATGTTTTTCAGAGCAAGCGAGATTACAAGCTCCATCTTTTCACGGTCAGAGTTAAAAACAGAGGGTTTACCCTGGAGAAAAGAATCGATCCAGTCTGGAAGTTGAAGAGTTACGGGAGGAAACATTTTTAATTATCAATTATGAGAAAATCTGTTCAGAAATTCTTTACTGCAGATGCGATTTCGCGCATCAGAGTGACACCGTTTTTGTTTTTAAGCACGTTACCTGTGACAATTATATCCGCACCAGCTTCCAGTTTTTCTCTGGCAGCAGCAGCATCACGGATACCGCCCCCCACAATTATCGGTATTTCCACATAAGAACGCACCATCTTAATCATCTCTGGAGGCACAGATTTCAGAGCGCCGCTCCCGGCCTCCAGATACACCAGCCCCATACCCATATACTGAGCCGCCAGGGCATGAGCAGCCGCGATCTGGGGTTTATTTCTTGGAAGGGGCCTTGTGTCACTCATAAATTCCACAGAACTGACAGAACCGGACTCCACCAGCATGTATGCTGTGGCAATTGGTTCAATGCCGCATTCCCGGATCACCGGAGCGGCCTTCACATGTTCACCGATCAGGTTCATCGGATTGCGGCCCGATACAAGCGAGAGATAAAGCAGCGCATCTGCCGATGCAGACAACTGCGTTGCATCACCGGGAAAAAGAATTACCGGGATAGAAACCACTTTTTTTACAAAAGATACAAACTTATCAAAATGGTTGGAATACAGGAGACTTCCACCGATCAAAATGGCATCGGCACCGCAATTCTGTGACTCCTCCGCGACCCTGGCGCCCTCCTCAAGAGTATAATCATCCGGATCAAGAAGCACCCAGTAGCATTTACTTCCACGGGAGATCGTCGCAAGTATGGAGTCCAGAATTGCCCTTTTCATGCGACACCGGCCTTCTCTGAGATCAAAGATGCCGATGTCTCAAGCGCATCGTCAATTTTCTGAGGATCCTTTCCTCCGGCCTGCGCTCTGACTGGACTTCCGCCTCCGCCGCCGCCTGCTTTCTGTGCCGCGGCTTTCACCAGTTCACCACAATGAATTCCGAACTTCTTTACAGCAGTCTGTCCCGCGCATGCACTGAAAAGTGCTTTACTGTCCACTACGGCCCCGAGTACAACGACCATAGTGTCAAGGCCTCTTGATTTTATCTGGTCACAGATGCTGTCGCTGAGGCGGCTGAATGAGTCTTTGTCGATCTCTCCCATATTGCGCACTATCCATGGGAAATCCCCGCCTTTAGCTCCTGCTTCCTCAAAGATCTCTTCAACTGCCCCCGATGTCAAGTCGCTTGAAAGTTCAGCGATCTTCTCTTCAAGCTGCTTAGCATTGTCAAGGAGTGCCTGGATACGGTCCAGAAGTTTGCCTTCACCGACTTTCAGCAGGTTGCTCATTCCGGAGATTACCTTCTCTTTACCTAAGAGATAACCCACAGTGCTGCTGCCGGTAATACCCTCAATACGCCTGATCCCGGCGCTGATACTGGACTCGGCTGTTATATGGAAAAATCCGATCTCCCCTGTGGCGGAAACATGAGTTCCCCCGCAAAGCTCCTTGCTCACAGGGCTGATATCGACCACCCTGACTCTGTCACCATATTTTTCCCCGAAAAGAGCCGTAGCACCTTCAGCTTTTGCTTCATCCAGATTCTTTACATCGGTTCTAACCGGAATGTTTCTTACGATCCATTCATTGACCTGCTTTTCAACAGCTTCCAGTTCCTCTGTGGAAAGAGCCTTGAAATGAGTGAAGTCAAACCGAAACCCTTCAGGCTCAACCTTGGAGCCGGACTGCTGAACGTGATCGCCCAGAACTTTCCTCAGCGCGGCCTGCAGAAGATGAGTGGCCGTATGATTTCTTCTGGTATCGCTACGGCGTGAGGCATTGATCTCTGCTGTGAGAGGAGCTGAAAAATCTTCACTGGTAAGAGGCATCGATGCCCTTGCCCGGTGAATCACCATGTCGTTCCATTTTATAGTGTCATCAACGAAGAGCTCTTTGCCCTTTGAAGAGCGCAGGAGGCCTTTATCGCCGATCTGTCCACCCGATTCTGCATAGAATGGAGTTTTGTCAAGAATCAGAAGATAAACGGGTGATCCGCTTTCACTTTCCACAACTTTGAACCTGCAGACATTCACCTCGGCATGCGGCATGTTGTATCCGACAAATTCGGTACCGGAAACAGGCCGCAGCTCGATCCAGCCCTCAGGAGTCAGTCCCTCATCGGATTTCCTTGACTCACGTGCACGCTTCTTCTGCTCTTCCATGAGTCTGCTGTAGCCTTCTTCATCAACGGTGAGACTCTGTTCTGCGGCCATGAGTCTGGTCAGGTCCATCGGGAAGCCGTAAGTATCGTACAGAGTAAACACATCGGTACCCGACAGAATACTCTTCCCTTTACTTCTGGTGCTTTGCACCATGGCAGTGAATTTTTCCAGACCCTGTTCCAGCGTTGCTCCAAAGCGTTCCTCTTCAGAACGGATCACTTCCTCAAGATATCTCACACGCTGATTTATCTCCGGGAAAGCTTCCCCCATCTCCTGTACCACCACCGGTATAAGCTTGTAAAGGAATGGTTCCCTGAACCCGAGCTCCCGGCCGAATCGGTAGGCACGGCGCAGGAGTCTTCTGAGCACATACCCTCTCCCCTCGTTTGACGGAAACGCACCATCGGTTATCGCAAATACAAGAGAACGGATATGATCAGCTATCACCCGGAAAGGAACACCTGCTTCACCCTGATCGTAGGGCTTTGCGCTGAGTTCAGCAATTTTACTTATAACAGGACTGAAAAGATCTGTATCGTAATTGGATTCAACACCCTGGATGACAGAGACGATTCTCTCGAACCCCATGCCTGTGTCAACATGTTTCTGAGGAAGCGGAACAAGCGTGCCGTCTTTTTCCCGGTTATACTGCATAAACACTAGGTTCCACAGCTCACGGTACCTTTCGTTCTGCCCGTTTACTCCCTCTATGGGATCATTAAAGGTCTGTTTCTGTGTCGAAAGATCTCCCATATCAAAGTGAATTTCGGAACAGGGACCGCAGGGACCTGTCTCTCCCATTTCCCAGAAGTTGCTTTTATCTCCGAAACGCATAACACGCTCATGGTCGATATCGGTCTCATTTTTCCAGATCTTCTCCGCCTCTTCATCGGAATCATGAATCGTTACAAAGAGTCGGTTTTTCGGGAGTTTCCAGACTTCAGTCAACAGCTCCCAGGCCCAGGTGATAGCCTCTTTTTTGTAGTAATCACCGAAAGACCAGTTCCCGAGCATCTCGAAGAAAGTGTGATGATAGGCATCGCGTCCCACCTCCTCCAGATCGTTGTGCTTGCCGGAAACACGCATGCATTTCTGTGAATTGGCGGCTCTTTTAAGCTCTTTAGGATTATCACCCAGAAAGATTGCCTTGAACTGATTCATCCCAGCATTTGTAAAAAGCAGCGTGGGATCATCATGCGGTATCACCGGGGCACTTGGAACAAAGGTGTGCCCACGTTCCTGAAAAAATTGAATAAACTCTTTTCTGATTATCTTGGAAGATTTCATAACAGTTATGCCAGTTCCTCTACTTCTTCCTGCGGTGTATCATTGGAAACCTGCTTGTTGAGCTGTCCTTTTTCCCTGACTTTCTTTTCTATTGCATCCAGGATATCCCTGTTTTCCAATAAAAAGCATCTTGCCTTCTCTCTTCCCTGCCCGATTCTTTCTCCCTGATAGGAAAACCAGGCACCGCTCTTTTCCACGATATTCATCGATGCGGCCAGGTCAAGCACATCACCCTCAAAGGAGATACCCTTTCCGTAAAGGATATCGAACTCGGCTTCTTTAAACGGAGGCGAAACCTTGTTTTTAACCACCTTCGCACGAGTACGGTTGCCTATCACATTCTCGCCATCTTTTATGGCAGCGATACGGCGTATATCGATTCTTACGGAGGAGTAGAATTTCAGTGCGTTACCCCCGGTTGTAGTCTCCGGATTTCCAAACATCACTCCGATTTTCATACGAAGCTGATTGATGAAAATCAGGCAGGTTTTTGATTTGGAGAGTATACCGGTCAATTTACGAAGAGCCTGGGACATAAGTCTGGCCTGAAGGCCCATGTGGCTGTCAC
>CAYLVN010000101.1:4509-9808 GCA_964387115.1 uncultured Fibrobacter sp. | reverse complement strand
TCTTGATCTTATCACCTTGTCGATAAGACCTGCAACGTCTTCAAGCCTTATCATCAACATCTTACGGTTTTTTGCTCTCCCCATTTGCGACTTTCAGGTTAAAGTTCTCTTTCCACATCCACGACCCTCAAATTTTTGATCTTTTCCCTCTCCCACGACAGAGTAATAGAAATGATGATTGCAGAAACAAGGTTTGAGAAAAAGAAAGATGCCGGACCAATGAGGTTGCCCGGAAGTTTCATGAAAAGCAGCAGTATAGATGTAAGAGAGAGCATTCCCATATAGGTCCCCTGTCCCATAAGGATGTGGACAGGTTTTCTGAGATTCGCTGCAATCCCTTCACAGTGGCTCCGTATGGCAATTCCAAGGGGATTGAGTACAAGTGCGAATGCAGTCAGAGTAATCAGTTTAAGATCTTCGGGCAGGCAGTTCTGAAGTTTTACATAATACCACTGAGACAAGCCCGGCAGAGTAAAAAGCAGCGGTATAAAACCAAGGGCAATGCCGCTAAGCACGGCAAAAGTAAACGTAGTCCGGTCTTTTGGACTCCCGGGTGGGAAAGCGATTGTAAGTGCCTGATTACGATTTGCAGCGTAGGTTACCGGCGCAGCAATCCCGCTTGCCAAAAAAAAGATAGGCATCAGGCGCTCCGCATCAGCAGCCCTGGAGATTACCATTCCGACAACAACTGTGGAGATTGAAATAAAGAATCCGCCGATAGAAAGAGGTATAGTAAAGGAAAACAGTTCACGCATTGAAGGGACTTGTCCGGTTTCGTTTTTTAACTTTCTTAAGTACGGCTTTGCAAAAAGCCACGATAAAAACAACTCAAACAAGACTCCCAGACACAAGCCTGCCGAGGCCCACTCTACACCAGTCAAATGGAAATGAATAAATACAGGAGTTATCGACAGAGTAAAAATTATTCTGGCAATGGTCGCCAGACTGGCCCTGCCCGTTGCCTTGTTCAGATAAAGGCATACCTGATATGGATTTCGCATGAAAAAAAGCAGATGCAGAGGAAGCGTTGACACCAGAGCACGGGCAGCATACGGCTCGATTGAATCGGGCAGTCCCATAATCAGACCAAATAACAGATCTGAAAAAAACGGGATAGTGAGTACAGCCTGAAGAAGAGTTGACGCAAAGGCAAGAATATAGTTCAGACGCACATACTGTCTGTAACCCTCAACTGTCTTTGCGTAAACCAGCCCTGTTGTCAGCAGACCGGCACCAAGCGTACCCAGAAGAAACATGATGGAATTGGACTGTGCAAGTCCGGCCAGCTCCAGAGTCGCGCCCCTGCCGTTTGTTGCAACGATCGAAACCAGAGGGTATGTGACTGACTGTGATGCTGCCTGCAGAGCAATCGGGAAAAAATAGCGGGACAGCTCCGCATATTTAGAAAGTGTATTACTCATATGAGATAATTCGGGTCAGAGATCGTAAAAAGCCTTTCAGTGTCCCTTAATCTACTATCTGGCTGGAGAGCATTTAAAAGAGTGTACCTCTGATATTTCCGGGTGATTTTATGTTGAGGTTAGATGTTTATCTGGTTCAAACGGCAGTGAGCACCTCGCAAACACCGGCAAAAACACGAATTAGCGCCAGTGCGGGCTCCCGGGCATTTTTGTCATTTCATTCTTAACCGTATGGACTAAAGCAGGTCGCCCAAGGCATCAGGTCTAATCTTTTTGTATAAATAATAGAACTATAGTCTTTAACCGTTGATAATAGCTTAGAATGTCATTAAAAAACTCCCGAAAATATCTGAAGGGCCTAAAATAGTTATTACGCGAAAGGTCCTGAAAACAGTTGAAATAAATTGTTCAAAATTGAGCATCTATTTATTTTGATAGTGTCTGTTTCAAAACACCACTCAGGCAAACAGATCAGTTTATCATAAATCGAGAGGACATTATCATGAAAGAACAGGTAGAAAAAGTTATTCAGGAGATACGCCCGAATCTTCAGGCTGACGGTGGGGATATCGAGCTTGTTGAAGTTACCGAAGACGGAATTGTTAAAGTCAGACTCAGAGGCGCTTGCAGCGGATGTCCAGGTGCAGCGATGACTCTGAAGATGGGTGTAGAGAGAATCCTTAAGAGCCGCATTCCTGAAGTCAAAGGTGTAGAGAACGTAAGATAAGCAGTACTGCTGCCGCCTTATATGGAAAAAACAGAAGCGATCACCCCGGTCGACACCGGCAGTATGAAAGAAACCGCCTGGCGCTCAGCGTATAAAAAGTTTACATTCCTTTTTTTCTGCTGGGCAAGCCTTCTAATTGTGGGTTCCATTGAGGGGCTGATCTTTTATCTAATACAGCCGCGTCTTCATACAATAAGTCTTCCATTGACTTCTCTGGTCGCTTCTATTCTTCTTCTGTTTTTTCTTGTCCTGTTCTCCGGACTCTCACTTATCACTCTTACCGCACTAACCGGCATAGACCTGCTCTATCCGCACGGCAAAAAATCTGTAACCGTCAACATCCTGTTCCCTATTGCTGTAACACTCGCCCAGGTTTTCCGGGTAAACCGCAATAAACTGCGCACATCTTTTGTAAGGGTAAACAACGCTCTGACCAAAGCCCAGTCAAAACGTATTAAAGGTGACAAGATACTTGTACTCCTTCCACATTGCCTGCAAATAGATATTTGCAACAGAAAAATTACAAATGATATTAGCAACTGTGTCCGCTGTGGCAGATGTCCTGTAGGTGAACTTAACACCATGGGAGAAAAATACGGACTTAAAATTGAGGTTGTAAATGGTGGAACGCTTGCACGCCGCCGTGTGGCCCAGATGCGCCCTGACGGGATTATAGCTGTGGCATGTGAAAGAGACCTTACATTCGGAATTCAGGATGTCTATCCGATTCCTGTCTATGGCGTAATAAACGACCGTCCTCACGGCCCCTGCCTTAACACCTGTGTGGATATGTCTCTGGTTCAGGATGCTGTAAAGTTCTTCCAGAGAAAATAGGAGCGTACCGTACGCTCAGAATTCCCTGTACTGAATCTCATAAGCATAACCCTGTTCGGTCAGAAAAAGCTGCCTTTTCATCGCAAAATCAAGTTCTTTCGATTCGCGTGTAACTATTGAATAGAAAACTGCAGTTTCTTCTGATTTTTTGGGGCGCAGGATTCTTCCCAGCCTCTGTGCTTCTTCCTGACGAGATCCGAAAGCACCGGATATCTGTATTGCCACATTGGCATCAGGAAGATCTACAGCGAAGTTTCCCACTTTTGACAGAATCAGAAGCTTGATTTTACCGGTCCTGAAGTCATTATAAAGCTCATCGCGCTTCTTGTTCGATGTTGCGCCTGTAATAATCGGAGCATTGAACTCCTGCGCAAACTGTTCAAGCTGAGTGAGATACTGACCTATAATAAGTACCTGGTCATTCTTGTGTTTTTCAACCAGCTCTTTTGCAACCTGGATTTTGCAGGGATTCTCATATGCCAAACGAATCTGTTTTTTAGGAGTAAGAGAGAGATAGTTCATCTTATCTGCGTGAGGCAGATCGACTCTGATCTCCACACAGTGGGCAGTTGCGATCCAGCCCTGACGTTCGAGGTCTTTCCATGGTACATCAAACTTTTTGGGACCGATAAGGGTAAAAACATCCTCCTCATGGCCATCCTCACGCACCAGTGTGGCAGTCAGCCCCAGACGCCTTCTTGCCTGAAGCTCAGCAGTAAATTTAAACACCGGCGCGGGAAGCAGATGAACCTCGTCATAAATGATAAGACCCCAGTTTTCTGAGTTGAATATCTCATAATGTACAAACGGATCTGTTTTCTTTTTCCTGTATGTAAGGATCTGATATGTGGCCAGTGTAACCGGCTTGATCTCTTTCTGTTCTCCGCTGTACTCACCGATATCACTCTCAGGAATACCGGTTTTATCAAGGATCTCTTTTTTCCATTGATGAGCAGCAGTGACATTTGTAACAAGTATCAGTGTCCGCCTCTGAAGTAAACTCATGGCAAAAATACCCACGATGGTTTTTCCGGCGCCGCATGGAAGAACCACCACACCGCTTCCCCCGGGGGCATCAGGACTGCCGATAAAATTCTCTGCAGCCTGTCTCTGATATTTACGGATGGTAAAATCACCACCGCTTAATTTCTGCTGGCGCAGTTTGATCGGATAAGGATCACCATCAACGTATCCGGCTTTGTCGTGAGCCGGGAAACCTATACTTATAAGAACCTGTTTTATCAATCCCCTGTTGTCAGCGGAAATGAGGAAGCGATAAGGGTCCAGCTCCCTTATAATCAGAGGACGCATTTTGGGATGAAGTGCCAGGTGGTGAAGAAGTGATGAATCGGTACTGGCAATCACAAGGCCTTCCGGAGCGCTCTCCAGTACAATTTTGCCAAACCGGCCCATCAATTCAACAATGTCATCCCCAACATTAGATGGAAGCGGGTATTTTGTGAATTTCTGAAGCTGCAGCAGAACATCCTGGGCTTTCATACCCAGTGCGGCGGCATTCCAGAGCGAAAGCGGTGTTATGGAATAGGTATGGACATATTCCGGGCTCTTGTCAAGATGCGCGAAAAGGCTTATTGCATTGCGTGCTTCAGTAAAGAGTGGATTATTAACTTCCAGGAGCAGTGTGCTGTTGCTCTGTACGATCAAAGGATTCTCAGGGTTCATTTCTCTCCGTAGATTGTTTATTTGGCCGGAATAAGCTTAAGAATATAAATCAGATTCAGGGAGTTCGATAGAACAGCGGTTAATATTTCCTTATAATCCTGATCTTGTTTGTGGATCAACTGAGAAGATTAGGCGTGGAAGGTCGACAGTATTATCATATAATTCCCTTCCGGTTGATATGATAGATGAACGGCTATGATCTCAAGATGGGTGAAAAGATAGGTATATAGTTTTCAAAAAAATGTTATTTTACTGCATGATATTCTGATACATGAACAAGAAACAAATCCAATGAGGTTTTTATGCGCTGGGAAAAGAGCAGAAGAAGTGAAAATGTAGAGGATCGGCGGAGAATGACTGCTGGAAAGGGTATTGCAGGTATCGGCGGCGGTGGAATTGTCGTACTTTTGTTGCTTGGGTGGGTTTTACAGGGAGATCCACTTTCACTGCTTAATCTGGCGGGTGGATCAGCAGTGACAACTGGAACCGCGGCCGAACAAACAGCAATACCGGAAAACGATACAGTAGCCGATTTCGTTTCGGCAATTCTAGGTGAAACGGAAGATGTCTGGACTGGATTGTTTGCAAAAAGCGGTACTACCTATCGAAAACCGAAGCTCGTTCTCTTCTCTGG
>CAYLVN010000101.1:0-4499 GCA_964387115.1 uncultured Fibrobacter sp. | reverse complement strand
TCGACCGGGCCGTTCTACTGTCCCGGGGATGAACGTGTATATCTTGATATGAGTTTCTTCGATGAGTTAAGCAGCAGGTTCGGTGCATCCGGAGATTTTGCGCAGGCGTATGTCATTGCCCATGAAATAGGGCATCATGTACAGCATTTGCTCGGAATTACGGATCAAGTTCATGGTTTGCACCAGAAAGTAAGTGAAGAGGAATACAATCGCCTCTCGGTCAAGCTTGAGCTTCAGGCCGACTTCCTTGCGGGTGTCTGGGCGCATCATGCAGAAAAATCAAAACAGATATTGGAAGCCGGGGATATGTTGTTCCCGATGCTTTTACGCATGGAACATCCGAACAGAGAGTCCGTTGGTTCCGCAAAGGATTGCAGACAGGAGATCCCGATCAGGGGAATACGTTTACCGCAACTTCGTTGTAGAGGGATATTTATGCAAAGTCATAAAGTAAGATTCAGGGAGTTCAAGACACTAAATAAGCAATTTTGGTTTTATTCCCCCTTTGTGTCCTTGCCGCCTTTGCGTTGAAATCTTCTCCTTCTCCCCCGCGTTCTGCACATACTCGGGACTGATCATTGCCCGAAACGAGTGTCCAAGGGGGAAGCTGCAAGCCCGGTCGGGTGTAGAAAAACGCGGCCGTATGTCTCTACATCCAGCCGGCCTTCCGCTACCCCTTTTACGGTGAACTTGCCACCATGGCGTAAAGATACGATATAGAATTACCTCTCTTAGTGTTGTCACTCTTTTTCTGGAAGATGGCGGATAGTTTTATAAAGTATTTATCAGTGCACTCACTGATACCCCATTTCCCTTTAATTTGGCGATTTGCAGTTTTAATTTATTTCCGAACTCTTTACCTATGGTAACTATGTGTTCACCGGTACTGAAATACTGGTCTTTAACAATATGGCCGATATTTCTTCCATCAAGAGAAAATATATCAACTGTATAAATACCAGACTTCTCTATAAACAAATGTAACTTGTTTGCTTTTACATTCAAAAAAGGTTTTGAGTTACTTACCGCTATACTCTTCAGACTGTTTGCAGTAACTAAATTGTCAATTTCAACATCTGTGTCAATTACGTCAAACGCTGGAGAGGTATAGGTAATGTTGTGATCGTATAGTTGTAACTCCAGGATGAGTTTGCGATCCCGGGCAAAAGATTCGTTTGCTTTCTGAAGATCTGCCGGCACAGGAACCTTTAATGAGTACGATGTGTTCCATCCCTTTTCCAGATGGAGCCATGAACCGCTTTCATTGCAGTTAAAATCACTATTATAAACGGTATCTTCAGATGTAGTTAACAGCAGTATTCTGTGTTTACATTTATTGAAATGTAAGGTATCGGCGTTTTCTGACAGACCGTAAATTTTGTGGAAAACAACCATAGTATCACCACCACGGATCACATTGTCTGCCATAAGATAAAACCGATGTGCATACTCTGTTGTTTTAACACTGTCCGGGGGAATTTGATGTGAAATGTACAAATCCTCTTTGAGTGAAGATTTTATGCTGTCAACAGGAAATGCAAAATGAGATGATGTAGTTGTTATACTACCTGCCTTACCATCAATACGAAACAGGTACATTTCATAGGTGCACTCATCAGGTAAATTAACCATCATCGAGTAATATCCGGACTTATCAGTTTTAACAAAGTACTTATCCAGTTCGGTTTCTGTGCAACCGGCAGAAATTGATATCGAACAGGCCTCAATAGGAATTATTTTCAATACTGGTTCTTTTCCGCTTCCGGTCTCTAAAACGGTATCAGTAACCGTACCACTGATAGTAACCATCTTTGCAAGTAAGCCATTTGCAAAAAGCAGAACGAAACAGCATAATGTTTTGCAGATAAAAGTAGACATATAATCCTCCATTGGTAGTTGATTTTCTCAGTTGTGGTACTCAAAACCGATAATCGATTATTGAATTTGCACCTCAATTGCATCCGACCACTCTGAGAGTGACAGAGTATCTCTGATACACCTTGCCTGAGCACGTACCTGTAAGCTTCCAGGCACAGTCCAGACATGGTTTTGCTGATTTGAAAAACTCCATAGTGAAATGGAATCTCCCCAGTCAAATCGATATTGCACCGGGTGATTCGATCCCAAGGTAATCTTGTTTACAATAAAAGAATACGTCCGACCGCTTACACCGGAGATTACTCCGGAACTTATCTGCGGTTTGGGTAGAGTAATTTTTTTGCCAGTCAGATCTCTCCACTCCCCATCTGCTACTTCAAGACTTTTTACAAGGACGAACTGTAAGCCGTTCCTGTATAAAACGATATCAATGATTGACCGGGGACACTTAACGATGTATTCATCTGATGAATCTAAAGGAACACGAATAACTGTACCGGGAATAAACAGGTAATCGCCACTTAGAGACGGGTAAGGTGTTATTGCGACAACTACTCTGGCAGCGTCTTTAATTGTGTCAGAAGGACGATCAATTATCGCAAATCCATTGCTGGGAACAGCATCTTCAATGGTAATAGTAACCGGTTCAAGAAACATTCTTTCGCCACTCGAATCTGTACCAAAGAGGTTGTAATGACCCGGGTAAACATTTTCAAACCTGTATGAGCCATCAGAACCACTATACGCATAATAACAACTGTCGGATATAAGTTTCAGCGGATCGGTTTCCCATGGATCAACAAGAAACAGGTCTATGCCTTGTATACCCTTGCCAAGTGAATCGATGACTCCTCCTGAAATAACAACTGGATTTCCAATTTCAGATCCACCGGCATATTGTTGAGAACAAAAGATACCGGGTAATGTCATACAGGCAATCGCTATCAGAGCTGAAGATTTGAATGCATTATATATTGTATTCATTAATATCCTCGCTTACCGGTATTGCCTGAAAATTGATATGGTACACGCGGTTGATTTTTGTTTCACTTGCTGCAATATCGAGTAGTTTTTTTCGGAATTTCTGGATCTCATTTTTAACAAGAGCAAATCCATCATCCGATAATCCAAGAACAACACAGGATATATCGCGTGCACAACTTTCAATTGTATCTATTGAACTTGCAGCTAATGCAAGATTCTGGATGTGGAAATTTGATACGGTAAGCGACCGGACTTCATCCCCGGTAGTAATAATAGGATCACACTGGATATATCGGGTTCCTTTTTTCTCAATAAACCCAAGACTTAAAAGCAGCTTAACTGCATCCCGTGCATCTGCTGCTGCAATAGCAGGTTTGAGCATTTTCCCGAGGCGCTCATAATCATTACCGAAATCACAAGTAACAACAAGTTCTCTAATCGCATTAAAATACCACTTCGAATAGACATTATATTGCTGATTTAGAACCATTCGGGCAGCATTCCGTTTATTGTATTGCGAAAGTTTCCCGAAATAGTAGTTCCTCTGTTCGACAGTTGAAGCTTGGTTAAATGCTACAAGATCATTAAAATAAGAGAACGATTTATCTTTTAATTTAAGCACATTATTTAGTTTTTTGATAGATTCTGCTGTCAGGTTTTTTTTACCATCAATGACATGTTTAATAAAACTTTTGGATTTGAATCCCGCTTTATTTGCGAAATACTGGTAGGAAAAAGCTTTGTTGAGTGATTTCTGCTCGTTATAGAAATCCTGCAGGAATTCCCGATAATTGAAGTAGTTAATAATAGGAATCATCATTTTTCTCGTCTCGTTCATAGTAGTAAGATACTTTAAATTTGGAACTATATCTATTGGTAAATGTTGGCATATTGCAGAAAAAGTTCTCTACTGAGAGAACGATTGAAATACCCCTATGCTTCTGGAGCTTTTTATAAGGCATTTCAACACAGTTCAGAAACTATCGATCGAGATGATCACCACCCATGACTTTAAGTACTATAGGAGTTAAGTCATTTTTTAACCTCTGAGGTGACCTGGACTGCAATCCCGAGCTCAACAAAGATTGTCCGGTTGACCATCAGTGAAACATGACTTAATTTATATAGTTTGAGTCTTTATGATAAATTTTGGATAATTGGATTTTTTTTAAGTCAGGTGGTATTATGCCCAATGCAGTAATTGTGGGAACACAGTGGGGAGATGAAGGAAAAGCGAAGGTAATTGATTACCTGACCGAGCGTTCTGATGTGATAATCCGCTTTCAGGGCGGTGCAAATGCAGGCCACACAGTTATTGCGAATGGCAGAAAATTCGTTTTTCATCTGGTCCCGTCTGGAATAATGTACCCGGATAAAACCTGTATTGTAGGAAACGGTGTAGTTTTTGATTGCGAGCAGTTTCTAAAAGAGGTCGACGAGCTCAACGCCTTTGGTATTTTAGTTGAAAACAGACTTTTTGTTTCAGACCTCGCTCATCTTGTAATGCCATATCACAAAGCTCAGGATAATGCGGCAGAATCTAACATGGGCCAGGGTAAAATCGGAACTACCGGAAGGGGAATTGGACCAGCCTACTCCGACAAAGTATCCAGGATCGGGTTGCGGGTTGGTGATCT
>CAYLVN010000100.1:0-9825 GCA_964387115.1 uncultured Fibrobacter sp. | reverse complement strand
GCCATTCCGGCGAAGGCCGGAAACCGTCTTCCCCTACTCCAACCTTTCCTGGATGCCGTTCTTCAACGGCATGACGATCCGTGGTGGTGTTGCTGAAAAAGTCACTTGCGCCCTCTCAGGCAACTGAATATCCCCCAAATAAAAAGGCGTATCACTTTTTTACAAGTGACACGCCTGAGAGTCATACCGGACCTGTCTTATCACACGTTACTGTGAAGCATCCTGGCCATAATGACCCCATCAATTCCCCTGATCTTATCAAGAAGATCATCACTTACAGCATCGTCAATATTGATTATATTATAAGCATAATCGTTCTTAGGTCTGTTAATCATACCGGCGATATTGATCTTTTCTCCGGCAAGAAGTGATGTAATCTGACCGACCATGTTGGGCACGTTTTTGTTTGCGATTATGATACGTGTCGCGCCCATGATGTCAAGTTCGCAGTCAGGAAAATTGACAGAGTTCTTGATATTTCCGTACTCCAGAAAATTTTTAATCTGGTTGACAGCCATTATCGCGCAGTTATCCTCGGCTTCAGGCGTAGATGCGCCGAGATGGGGAATCGCAATGACGTTGTCAAGTTTAAGAAGCTCCTCATCCGGGAAGTCGGTAACATAACTTGATACTGTACCGTTTGCAAGAGCGTCTTTAAGATCATCATTGTTTACCAGGCCGCCTCTGGCGAAGTTAAGCAGGCGTACACCCTTTTTCATGATGGCAAAACGTTCCCTGTTAAGCATACCCCTGGTCTTGTCGCTGAGCGGCAAATGTAAAGTGATGTAATCGGATTGGGCCAGAAGGCTCTCAAGTCCTCTGGCTCTCTTTACATTTCGGCTCAGTCCCCAGGCCGCTTCAATGGAGATAAACGGATCATACCCTGAAACCTGCATCCCAAGCTCCACAGCATCATTGGCCACCATCACACCAATTGCACCAAGCCCGATAATTCCCAGCCGTTTCCCTTTGATCTCAGGTCCCTCAAAATTAGACTTGCCCTTTTCTATAAGTTTTGGGACCTCATCACCTCTGCCGACAAGGCTTTTTGCCCACTGTATTCCGGGGAAAATCCTGCGGGAGGAGAGAAGAAGACTTGCGATAACCAGTTCCTTTACGCCATTTGCATTTGCTCCCGGCGTATTGAACACAACAATGCCCTTTTCTGAGCACTTGTTAACAGGAATATTATTGACTCCGGCACCGGCGCGTGCAATAGCCTTCACAGATGCAGGGATGTCCATATCAAGCATACTGAAACTTCTTACCACCACCGCGTCGGGATTGAGAATCTCAGATGCCACCTCGTACTCCTCCCTGGGGAAAAGCTCAAGGCCCAGAGTGGAAATTTTATTAAGAGTCTGAATCTTGTACATTTTTTCTCTCCTGTTCAAGCATGCTCTGTTTCGAATTTTTTCATAAAATCAACCAGCTTACGCACACCCTCGATTGGCATCGCATTATAAATACTGGCCCTCATTCCACCAACACTGCGGTGCCCTTTAAGGTTAATAAATCCTGCAGCTGTTGCCTTTTTGAGGAACTCCTCGTTGATCTGCTCGCTGGAAGTGACAAAAGGAATGTTCATCAAGGAACGATATGGTTTCTCTATGGTTCCTTTAAACAGTTTGGAATTGTCAAGATAATCATAAAGAACAGCTGCTTTTTCCCTGTTTATTTTTTCCATCTCTGCCACTCCACCCATCTTCATTACCCACTCAATAACCAGCTTGGAAATGTAGATGCTGTAGCAGGGAGGAGTGTTATAGAGAGACTTATTCTCCGCATGAATGTTGTAATCAAGCATGACAGGAGTATTATTCATCACCTTGCCCAGAAGGTCTTTTCTGATAATTACGAGTGTCAGTCCGGCAGGACCGATATTTTTCTGAGCCCCTGCATAAATGAGAGCAAACTTCTTTATATCATAGACTTCCGAGAGAATGTTGGACGACATGTCAGCGACCAGAGGAAGATCCCCGGTATCGGGAATTGTGTCGTATTTTGTCCCGAAAATCGTGTTATTTGTGGTTATATGAGCATAAGAGGCAGTCTGGTCAAACATGCTTTTGTCCAGCCTGGGAATGTAAGAGAAATTTTTATCCTCAGATGTAGCCACGACTCTTACCGTTCCATACTTTTTAGCTTCCGATATTGCCTTTTTGGACCACACGCCGGTATTTACATAGTCGGCCTTTTTCTTTTCACCAAACAGGTTAAGAGGAACCATCGAGAACTGCAGCGACGCGCCGCCCTGAAGAAAGAGCACGGCATAGTCCGACGGAATACCCATCGCTTCCCTGAAAAGGGCTTCTGCATCATTGATTATCTTCTCGTAGACCTTTGACCTGTGGCTCATCTCCATCACAGACTGTCCGGATCCCGCATAATCAAGCATCTCCAGAGAAGCCTGCTGAAGAACCGGTTCAGGAAGCATCGAGGGGCCAGCAGAAAAATTGTACACTCTTGCCATAACAAATCTCCTTCTATCAGGTATTTATTTCGTCCCGAACCCTCACCTGTGCGGAGAGGATCCGAAGCTCTGCCATTATGTCCATGTTGCGAATAAAAACGCCATCAACAGCGGGGTTTATCAAACCGGGAGCAAAATTAACAATCCCCCTCACCCCTCCATCTATGAGCCTTCCGGCAACTTCCTGAAGACTTGCCGCCGGAACAGCTATGATCCCCAGCGTAATTCCCAAAGCTCTCACGACCTCTGTAATCTGGTAAGCAGGAAAAACACTGACAGTCGTCTTTATAGTCTCAAGTTTGTTAATGTTGGAATCAAATCCGGCAATAACCCTGAATTCCCCTCCCGGAAAACTCAAGCGCTGCAGAATCGCACTGCCCAGACGACCCAGCCCTACAAGACAGGCTCTCTTCTGCTCGGCAAAACCGAACCGCTCCCCTATAAGCTCCTTAAGCCTGCTCACCTCATAGCCGGCTCCGATCCCCCCGGCTATCCCAAGGTAACTTATATCCTTGCGCACACTATGAGCGCTTATCCCCAGCCTGCGCTCCAACTCAGAGGAGGAGATCCGGTTTTGACCATCCTTCTCCAGACTGAGGAGAAACTGGTAAACGGAACACAGACGGGTTATTGCTGGAAGAGGTATATTATTCATAATTTGTGATTTATTTCACAATTAATATACACCCAAAATAACAAATTAGCAAGCAAATTCTATCAATAGCAGTAAAAATATCTTTTCTTCCACGGTTTTGAGAAATTTTTCACAGCTAATTGCCTCTATTTCTCTTTTTTTCACTTTACACGCTCTTTCCCGTTTATTATATCCTCCTTATAACACCTGACTTTTGTCCCGGAGATTAGGCGATTTGTACTTCACCCCTTCCCGGATGCATATGCCAGGGGGTATCCTTTTTCCTTTCCGGATTTTCCAAAATGACCATAGATGTTGCAGAAGTTAAGAGAAGACTGCAGGCGCTGCTCAATGATCAGAATCTTGTAAATGATTATGTGCGCAAGTTCGGTCCATCCATTGACATAAAAAATATCAGAACAATCCGCGAGTCCAGGGCTCAGGGCTCAGGCGGCAAGAAAGAAGACAAAAAGAAGGAAGATCCCATTTATGAGCTGATGGTTACCTGCCCCGTGTGCAGGCACAAAGATATCGTTTCCTATGAGATGAAATCAAAGAGCCAGTCGGTAGCGATGAGCAAGTTTCTGGTTCCAGTTTATACCGGCACAACCCGATTCGCCACGGTAAACTACACGCTTTTAGCACCCGCGGTCTGCCCCAGATGTTTATTTGCCTCACCCGATAAAAAAGATTTTATCCGCAAAGATGCCGCGGGAGGTGAGGCCAGGAGCCAGATTCCGGGAAATGTAATAATGGCCCTGCAGGAGAGAATTGATGAACGTAAATCACTCCTGAGACCCGGCACCGATCCCAAAAGTTACTTCAAACGTCCAAGGTCCAATGAGGCTGCTATTGAGGCTTACAACCTTGCTCTGGCCCGGGCAAAGGTTGAGGCGTATTATGATCAGCCCTATTCCCACTTTAAAATGGGTGCCTACAACCTGCGGATCGCAAAGATTCTTAAGGATATGAAACAGGATAACACAGAAGCGCTCAATATGGCAATCATGTCTCTGGAAGATGCATTTAAAAGCTCTAACTGCCCCTCTGAAGAACTGGAAATGCAGACGATCTACCTTCTTGTAGCACTACACCTTAAAATCGGCGACCAGAAAAAAGCCTCTACATACATCAATGTCTTTCAGAATCTCCATGGTCAGCGTCTTATTGAAATGAAAGAAGATCCCTCTCTCAAAGCCAACACCATTATAAAATGGCGGGACAAGGCTAAGTATATCTGGGAAGACAGGGATGAGCCGGATCTGTTCAAAAACGATTAAAATGTACTCAAAGTATCATTCATTAAGGCCTGAAACCGCTCACCCGGAGTTGGCTTTGGGACTTCTCTCCACACCCTTGACCATCCAGGATTGATTGCATCCATTTCACGGATAGACAGCGCTAACCATGAACGGGTAAGGGTCACATCGATGAAAAGCGGGGGGAATTTACGGATAAAAGCCCGATGCCGCACACTACCCTACTTCAAGTTGTGCCTGGGCATCCACTACATCCCGGTTGATCAACATGAGTGCCTCATGGAACATATCCGAGAGGTAGGTATCGGGCACTCTGTCCCTGAGAGTGCGTAAAAGCTGAATAGTCATACGAAGCACCCTGACCAGATCACCTTCAGGAACTCCGAAATCAGCCAGTTCTTTAAGAGTGCATCCATTTGCCCACGAAAGAACCGGGGCTGCAAGGGAGAAATCCATCTCTCTTATCGGCATGCTGATTCGGTGTTTAATCTCTTTCATGCGAAGGCGGTGAATCACCTTTTCGGCATCAAAGCGCAGGCGCACCGATGAAACCGGAGCTGCTCTTCTGGAGCGGCTCTCTTCTGTAATAAGCGCCGAGAGAAGCACCGGAATCTGCTGAACAGAGACTCCTTCGAAACTTCTTGTATAGTAGAGTTCTGCAGCCTGAATCTCGTAACCACTGACACCGGCCGCCAGTTTTCCCTTATCTGTAAGAGATGTGCCTTCAAGAAAGCCTGTATCCTTGAGAAACCGGATGCGGTTTTCGATCTGGCCCTCCTCTTTACGGTAGGCCTTGGACATGGCAAAGACGCCTTTACGGAAATTGTGAAAGCTTTTCCTGAAAATCTCGAATGCGTCCTCACCGAATTGACTGTAAATATTAAGAATAGTGGAATAGCCGGCATAGAAACGGCTGTTGATTCTCTCATTTTGCCCGTAAAGGAGCCTTTCGAGATGCCTGGGTTCACTTGCCTCAGGAACTACCTGCGAATAGACAAACCCCACTTCATCCATGCCCCGCCGTCCGGCCCTTCCGGCCATCTGGTTGTACTCCCGGGTCATCAGATAGTTAAACTCCACCCCGTCAAATTTCTCAAGCTCATCAAAGATGACGGCACTTGCCGGCATATTGACACCAAGCGCAAATGTTTCTGTGCAGAAAAGAAGCTTGATCAGACCTTCAGTAAAGAGACGCTCGACAATCTCCTTTGCTGCGGGGAGAATTCCCGCATGATGGAACCCTGTGCCCGATTCCCATAAATTGCGCAGATATGGAAGCCTGTCATAGTCACTCAAGCTGTACTGAGCAACCAGTTCATCAACCATCTTCCGGGACTTCTGCCTCTCATCCTCACTGAGCAGATCAAGTTCACAGTGCTGTTCGGCATTATATTCACACGCTCTGCGGTTAAAACAGAAATAGAGGACCGGAACCTGCCCGTGCTGCAGCACATATTCTATGATGCGTTTGGAAGATGGTTTACGGCGGAGAAACTTCTTGCGTTCAGCAGGATTGTTGCGGTATTTACGGGAGATACTCTTTATGTTCATCATCCCGAATTTGGGACTGAAAAACGCGTGTCGAAGCGGTACAGGACGGTGGTGCTCTTCGATAACCGTAAATTCTGTGCCTCTTATCGCACCCATCCATTGTGCAAGTTCCTGAATATTAGGCACTGTGGCACTCAGACACATAAAACGGATCTCCCGCGGGGCAAGGATTATGCTCTCCTCCCAGACTGTTCCCCTTTCAGGGTCATCAAGATAGTGGATCTCATCAAAAACAACGTAGTATACATCTGCAAGGCGGCGGGAATCCTCCAGAATCAGATTACGGAAAATCTCCGTGGTCATTATCAGCAGTTTGGCATCGGGATTAAGAGTCACATCCCCGGTCTGAATCCCGACAATTTCATCTCCGAAACGTTTCTTGAAATCACGGTATTTCTGGTTGGAGAGAGCCTTTATGGGGGCGGTGTAGATGACTCTTTTATTTTTCTCCAGAGATATGTCTACTGCATACTCCGCAATCAGTGTCTTGCCGCATCCTGTGGGAGCAGCAACGATAAGGGAATCACCCCTGTTAATTGCCTCAACGGCCTTTACCTGGAACGAATCAAGCTCAAGATTCTGATAACGCACCCCAAATCTCCGGTTTATTTTTAGATTTGTATAAAATAGATTAAACTGGAATTAAGTAGTATTAATAGTTTTGTTAAGCCCTGAATACCTTGCACTGTAAGAGCAAAGGTTATAAGATTTAGTAGTACGTATCGTATGTAAAACGATCGGATACCGGCATTGAACTCTGCAGTCAACTCAAATCTCCGGAAATCAAAGCCCAGGCTGGTAATAGCCGTTGACTCTTACTGGCCCCGGAGAGGTGGTGTCGAAAAAGCGGCTCAATCCCTGGCCTCAAGCCTCAAAGAGCAGTTTTCCATAAAAATCGTAACCCACCGGATTTCGGGTAATAACACACTCTACGACGCATATTCCTCCAGAAGAAAACAGTGTACGACAGACCCCGACGGCAACAAAATCACACTTCTGGAGCCCTCATTTGCCGGTAGACTCAAGCTTCTGCCACTCTTACTCTGGAATCTGCCCGGTGTAAAGAGAAACGCACCCCGTTTTGATTATCTATACAAATTCTATAGAACAGTTTTTAAGAAACGTATTAAAAATCTTTTATCCGATGCCGATGTTGTCCATTGCTTCTCAACGGGATATCTTGCCAGATGTGTCACAGAAGTCTGTATCGATCATAAAATTGCATTTGTCCATTCACCATTTGTTCATTTCGGCCGATGGGGTGATTCTCCGGCACAGCTTGATTCCTATTCCAAAGCCGGAGCAATTTTCTGTCCTACAGTTTTTTTCCGTAACAAGCTGCTGTCTCATTATAAAGACAGTACTTCCATAAAGACAGAAATTATCCCGCCCATAATCTCCGAACCCTGTGCATCATCATTTGAAAAAGAACCGGTGCAGGGAAGATTTGTCCTCTTTCTTGGACGCAGGGAGCCACATAAGGGTTTGAACGCGCTTCTGGATGCATTCAAAGGGATAAAAGAAAATGTAAAGCTTGTCATCGCAGGACCGGGTGCAACTGCCGGATCTCTCCCTGAAAATATCGTTGATCTTGGTGAAGTAGATGATAACACCAGGGATTGGCTCCTTTCCAGATGTGATCTTCTCTGTCTGCCGTCGATGGATGAAACATTCGGGATTGTATACACTGAGGCTATGAGCTGCGGAAAGCCGGTGGTAGCCTGGGATATTCCGCCTGTAAACGAGATCGTTCAAGACGGGATTTCAGGAATCCTTGTTGAGCCTCAGAATACAGGGGCTCTGAGATCTGCGCTTGAGAAACTGCTCTCAAATGTAACCACATGTGCAAGCATGGGCCGCGCTGCGCATGACCGGTTCAACAATTATTTCTCAGCAGGCAAGATAGTGAAAGAACATCTCAGGGTATATAGAAACCTGACAGGGACTGATTTGACCGGTCCTGAAGATTGACAGTGGCCTAATAAGGGTACTTCCGTAAAAAATGAGACATTCCATACTCCGTCATTCCGGCAAAAGCCGGAATCCATCTCCCCGCGAATCGGCAGTCTATATTTTTCTTTCCATTTCACAACTATGGCGAAACTTTATGTAATTTTACTGTTAAGTGTATAATCTTATTTTGTTGGTAAGATCTTTCCGGAGGCAGGATGAAAAATCCAAATTCATTCACTCTTCTTTTCCTCATTCTGTCAAATTTTACACTTGCCTCTGTCTTTGCCCAGAACGGCAACATCACCTACACCCTTCATCGTGAATCCAACCCGACTCAGGACCAGCAGGATGCCTATTCAAGAATCAAAACCGCAATGGATTCAGCTATCGGCTACTATAACAGATATACTGGAATCACAAAACATCTCAATGTCTACTACAACACCGGAGTGCCTACTGCACAGGCCAATTTCGATGGCACCATAAGTTTCGGTCAATCCAGATCTTATATGGTGGTAATCACTGCGATGCATGAGATGGCACACACAGTCGGAGCCGGTACAACAACAGAGTACAGGAACCTTATACAGAACGGTGTATTTACCGGCCAGAATGCAACAGAGATGCTTCGTGAGATAACCGGTGATCATACCGGGCAGCTCAAAGGCGACAATCAACACTTCTGGCCTTACGGCCTCAACTACGCATCTGAAGTGAGCTCTCAGCAGGATCTTATCAATCATTGCAGAATAGTTGACGCCATCTACAAGGATCTTTTCCACGAAGAGTTTTTCAGAGAGTGCCGTTTACGGTCAATATCTGAAGGAACATGTATGACCGTTGCCGATGGAAACACTCTCAGACTTGGCAACTGCAGTGACCCGGCTTCACTGATCAGGATGATTGCCCTGAATGGGGAAAACGTGTTCAGGCTCGAATTCGGCAATCAGGTTCTTGATATTCCAAACGAATCTAAAGATGCCGGAATCATAGCCGGGCTCTACAACTGGAATGGCGGAGCTCACCAGCGTGTGGTCTTTGAATTTCAGACATCTGCGGGTGATACTCTGGCACGCATAAAATTGTCACACAGCGGACTTTATCTTCGTGCCGGTGAAGACAGAGTCATTCAGGACCTGGAGACATCTTCACAAGAGAGCCTGTACTGGGAGCTCCTGGATGATAGGGTAAATAGTGTATCCAGAAATGAATCAGTAAAGCGAACCGGAGATCTCTTCACGATAACCGGTGAAAGATTAACTCTCAATAAAGATGTTTCCGGCAACTCCCCCCTCACACTCAGAGTTACTGACCTGCAGGGCCGAACCGTACGATCAGTATCCGGCGGTGTGCAGAATATATCAATCAATACGTCAACCTTCGCCGGTGGAGTTTACCTGGTTCATGTCAGCTCAAAGGGTTATGCAGCCGGAAAGATATTTAAAACGATAGGGTTTTCTGAAACCCGGGATTACAGACAAGAATAAAAGGAAATTTATCATATGAAAAAAACGATGATCACGGGATATGCTTTTATTTTCATTCTGCAGGTTTTCACAGGATTGACATTAGCAGTGAGCATTGATTCAATCCCTGCTTTGCAATTCGGCTTTGGTGATATGACTTGCCCCGCAGTAATCTCTCCTGACGGGAAATACTTTCTGACAGGATCAAACGATGCCAGGGCGCGTTTGTGGGATGCTGAAACCGGAGCCCTGCTCAGAACATTTACAGGCCATAACGCCAGGATAAGCGCCCTTGCATTTTCTCCGGATGGCAAATTCATACTGACCGCCACCCAGGACAACGACTCAAAAGCTATCTGGAAAAATACCGATGACAATAGTGTCCGGTTGTGGAACACGAAAACGGGTGAATGCCTCGGAATCTTTTTAAAGGGATACTTCCTCGGTTTTAACGATGTTTCGTTTTCTCCGGATGGATTAACTATCGGG
>CAYLVN010000099.1:0-9920 GCA_964387115.1 uncultured Fibrobacter sp. | reverse complement strand
CAGTGGAACCGTTATTCATGGAAACGGCAGGAAACCGGTTGTAACGGGAGCCGACCAGGCTGTTATCAGTAAATTTACAATAGAAAACGGCTCCATAGGAATCCGATGCGAGAACAACTCTACTGTAATCGAAAACTGTCTGATCAGATCAAACAAGGGAAGCGGCATTCAGTGTCTGATCTCTCTTCCTGCGATACGCAACTGCGTTATAGTCAGAAATGGCTGGACCGGTCTTTTCCTGGAATCCTCCAGAAGCATCAAAACAGCAGTCGAACACTGCATCTTTGCCGAAAACGGCTACTGCGGAATAAATCTGTCGGGCAGAAGCGAGGTACTGATCAGCCATAATGTCTTTTTTAAAAACAAGGAATACGGCATTTGGGCTGGAGAGGAATCTCGCAAATCACGTATCACCTTCAACAACTTCTTCGGAAACCGCCTGCCGAATAATTTCTTCGCGACAGTCGATAATTCCAACACTGACACAGATCCCGGTTTCACTGTCTCAAACAGCAATCTCTATGATTACGGCCAGACCGAAAATCTCAAGGGCAAAGGCAAGGACGGCATCTCGATCGGACTTATCAGTGAAGCTGACCTGATGACCAGCAATGATGACTCAGACCGTGACGGTGTAAAAAATGACAAAGACGCCTGCCCCGATGTCGCTGAGGATATCGATGGCTTCGAGGATGAGGACGGATGTCCGGATTTTGACAATGACAAAGATAGCTATTACGATACACAGGATAATTGCCCGGACCAGGCGGAAGATTATGACGGTTTCAGGGATGAAGACGGATGTCCTGATGATGATAATGACAAGGACGGGGTTTTAGATCAGAGTGACATCTGCCCTCAGAATAAGGAAGTTGTAAACGGGTATAAAGATGATGACGGCTGCCCCGATGAGGTCCCGGCAGATCATAAATAAGCAGGCTTGAGCGCTTCCATGCAAAAATAAAATGGCCACAACCAGTATTCCGGGAGTGGCCAAAATCTAAAATATCAATTGATTCTATTTCTTTGCTGACATATCTATTACCTGAGGGTCTTTTGTTCCCTTCAGAAAGCTCACTCTGTACTTCTTTCCGCCCTTTACAGTCACCTCGTAGTCTCCATAAAAACCCCTGAAAGCGGCGGCTCCCTGGGAATCTGTTTTGATACTCTTTTCTGTTGTCCAAACTTTGTGGATAAGGTTATAAACACTGTCTGCAGCAATTTTAGGCTTCAGATCGGAATCGTAAAGACCGGCTCCCGGTCTCCAGTGACGCGCATCCCAGAATCCCCAGAAAAGGAACCCCTCAATTGCCGGATGAGAGAAAGCGGTACGAAGCATTTTGGCGTATTCTGAAGCCTGTACGGAATCGGAAAGGTTCATCCCCCTTATATCCATATCAAACTCGGTCACCTTGACTGGAAGCCCCAGCTCACCCATATAGGAAAGCTTTGCGGCAATGTCAATCGGGTCTATCAGGCTTGCGAAATGCCCCTGAACACCAATCCCATGGACCGGAACACCCCTCTTGAGCATCCCGTCCACCATATCCTTGAACCCCTTTGCATCTGTTCCGGAAATGATGGAGTATTCATTGATGTAAAGCTTTGCATCCGGATCTGCCTTATGGGCCCAGATAAATGCAGAATCGAGCATATCGTTTCCAAGACGGCTGAAGAGAGCCGGTTCATGCATTGGCTCATTCCAGACATCATACTCTTTGATCTTCCCTTTATAAAGCGTGAGATCGCGGGTGATTCTCATTTTCATCGATTCTCTGAGAAACTGGTCATCTTTTACCCGTGCCCAGTGTCTGTCAAAACCGTAATTCTCGGTTCCCCAAATAAGAGCATGGCCCCGGATCGGAAAATTATTTTTGCTTCCCCACTGAATATACCTGTCCAGGTCGTCAGTAAGCGGTTTCCCCTCCTGACGTTCATATTCTTCCCACTTGAACGCGTTTTCAAATACTCCGCTGTTAAAGTGTTTCAGTGCCACTTTGCGGTATTCATTCTCAAAGGCCCCCTCCTGAAAGTTAAGGCATGTGCCCCAGCCGAATTCGTGATTGACAAGCTTTACAGATACATCACCGCTGTAAGGCTTTCCTTTTTTGTCAAGTACTTTCAGGGAAAAATCGCCTTTTCTTATCTGCTCTATACGTTCATCTGATTTGGCATACCAGTCTGCGGGGATTTCCGGAAGAACCATTTTCCCTTCCTGTTCCCAGCTCACATCATCGATATAGTAGTCTCCGGTTTTAGATGCGCACTGGAAAGTCATCTGGATATCGGTTGTTGTCAAAGGAGCTGTGAAAAGAAATTCGTGTTTCTTCCATTCAGAAGTGACACTCACCTTTTTTGCGCCATAAAAGGTCCAGGGTGGAGATGCTTTAACAAAAGCTACTTCCAGCATCCCGGCGTCATTTTCGCCTCTGGCCCACCAGGAAAGTTTGTAGATGCTGTTTTTTTCGATCGTGAAAACTCTCATCTGAAGCTGAACGTGCCAGTTTTCCACCGCCTTTTTGTGTATGGTAATCCTGGCGCACTTTGAACCTGAGCGGGGATTCTCACCTGAGATTTCAAAACTCCCCAGTTCAGGAGTCATCGGCCAGAAAGCCCAGCGGTCGATGCCGTTTTCAAAGGAACCATCCCCGAAAGCCTTGAAAGGTTCGGCTACAGGGACACTCGACGGCGACCTGTTCTGGGCGCCTGATGAGATAACAGCACATGCAAGCAGCAGAAATACTTTGCTTCTGATCATTGGATGATCCTCTCATTGCTGGTTTTTATGAGCTGGAAATTAACGAAGCGGAAGTCCAGCTCTTAAAACATCATCCGCTTCTTCTTTTTAACATCCGGTTTCTTAATATTTTTTGAGGTACCGAAGAGCTTCATCATATTACCACTGGTTTTCGCCGATGCGCCGTGGGTATCACATGAGTCAAGTTCACTTTCTTTGAAAAAATACTCGGCAACACCCTTGGGGCAGCTCTTGTTGGCAATAAGGTGGGATTCACTGCATATAGTTTCGGTCTTGATCCCTTCGGGCATATCAAAGTCCTTTACAGGGAGCTTTTTATGAAGGGCAAGCATTGTTTTTACCCAGACCGGTATTGCAGCGGTAGAACCGGTGACCCCTGAGCCCAGGGACCTGCGCTCATCAACACCAGTCCAGACACCGCATGAAATCTGGGGTGTATATCCCACAAACCAGGCATCAGAATAATCATTTGTGGTACCGGTTTTCCCTGCTGCGGGGCGGGTAAAACCAAGTCCGGGAATTGCGGCCCCGGTGCCGCAGCATACCACAGATTTCATCAGCGAAGCCATAAGGTAGGCAGTCTGTGGAGAGAGCACCTCTTTTTCCGCCGGTGTGTGTGACTCAAGAACCCGTCCGGTTTTATCAACAATTTTTTCGATGAAATATGGTTTGGCATGGATACCGCCGTTTGCATAGATAGCGTATGCTGAAGTGATCTCCATGGGTGTCGCCTGGCAGGCTCCTATCGCAAGTGCCGGCACCGGATTCATCTCGTGTTTCATGCCCATTCTTCTTGCATATTCAATCACAACGTTTGCGCCCACTTTATTGAGCACCTGTATGGCCACGAGGTTAACCGATTTTGCAAGAGCACTCCGGATTGTCATCGGGCCGTTAAAGACTTTGTCATAATTTTCAGGGCGCCATTCACCATCGGATGTCATTAAAGTAATCGGCTGATCGAGAACCTCAGATGCAGGAGTAAATCCGTTTTCCAGTGCAGCGGTATAGACAAAAGGCTTGAAAGATGAGCCGGGCTGGCGCCGGGCGTGCATAGCGCGGTTGAATTTACTTTCCTGAAAATTGCGTCCGCCGATAAGCACTCTGATTGCGCCGGACTGAACATCCAGAGCCACGACAGATATCTGAGCCTTACGCAGGGCTATGGAGTCGGGCAGCTTTGAATATTCCTCTTCGTGCAGGGCATAGATTGAGTCAAATGAGGCCAGAAATTTTTCGCGTTTGATATTGAGTTTTCTGTCTGCCTTTGTGCTGTCAAGAAAGATGCGGTTGAGCCGGCGCTGGAGGCTCGCGACCTGAATTGCAGATTGCTGCTCTGAAGAATCCTGAGCGACCGGATCCATGGTAGTATAAATGGTGAGTCCCCCGTTATAGAGCATATCATCGCCATATTTATCCGCTACATATTTCCTTACCATCTCTACAAAATAGAGTCCTTTACCCGGGGCAGGCTTTGTGATTTCACACTTGATCGGAAGAGTCACGGCAGCATCCGCGGTCTTTGTGTCAATAAACCGCATCTTCTCCATGGCTTTAAGCACGATATTTCGGCGCTGTGTGATTCTTGGGATATTGACGCTCTTATCGGGCCGGTAACGTTCCGGAAGCTGGATCAGTCCGGCAAGAAGGGCGCACTCCTCAAGAGAGAGCTCAGAACAATGTTTGCTGAAATAGTACTCGCTTGCAGCCTCTACTCCATAAACGCCGGCACCCAGATATACCTGATTGAGGTAAAGTTCCAGGATCTCTTTTTTTGTATAGCAGGATTCCAGATGGATGGCGGTAAGCACTTCTCTGAGTTTACGCGTGATTGATTTGTGGGCAGTAAGGTAGACATTTCTGGCAAGCTGCTGGGTAATAGTGGAGAAGCCCTGAGCGTACGATCCCCGTGACATGTTTACTATGATGGCTCCGAAAATTCTGCGTACATCTATTCCCCAGTGACTGTAAAAGCGTCTGTCCTCAATTGCCACGACCGCGTTCTGAAGGTCCTGCGGGATCTTCTCAACAGGAACCCAATATCTCTTTTCGATGCTGAATTCATGTATCAGAGACTTATCATAGCCCAGGACCTTTGATACCAGTCTCTGTTCGATATTTTGCATCTGATTGAGCGTTGGAAGGGTCTGATAGAGTCTATACAGGAAAAAGGATCCGGTTGCGGCTACAACGGAAAAGAGAAAAATGGCTGACGCGAGAAAAAAGAGTGTGATTTTTCCGATAAATTTCCCAGAGCCGTTTTTTTGGGGATGTTCAGAGGTAAATAATACAGGATCCATGTCCGTAAAAATATAGCCCGAAGCGGAGCAAGTCAAACATATAATCTTTTCAAAGAATTGATTAATAAAATGATTCGGTTGTATATTGGCTATCTTACCATTGTTTTAAAAACAAAGATTTCTTGAGGGGAATTGATGAAGAAAAAGGCACTCATTACGGGAATTACAGGCCAGGACGGATCCTATCTTGCAGAACTGCTGCTGGATAAGGGATATGAAGTACACGGGATGATACGCCGAGCCAGCTATTTTAACCGAAGCAGGATCGATCATCTTTACAAAGATCCCCATGGCAAAGGTGCCAGTCTTTTTCTTCACTACGGAGATATGTCAGACAGCAGCAACATGAACCGGATGCTGGAGAAGGTTCAACCCGATGAAATTTACAACCTTGCTGCCCAGTCCCATGTAAGAGTCTCTTTTGAAGTTCCTGAGTATACTGCCGATGTGGATGCGACAGGTACCCTGAGACTTCTGGATGCGATAAAGGAGACCGGTCTGAAGAGCCGGTTTTATCAGGCATCGACATCTGAGCTTTACGGCAAGGTACAGGAGGTACCCCAGAGTGAGAAAACCCCCTTTTATCCCCGCTCTCCTTATGCGGTGGCGAAGCTTTACGCCTACTGGATCGTTGTGAACTACAGGGAAGCTTATAACCTCCACGCTTCAAACGGGATTCTCTTCAACCATGAATCTCCGCGCAGAGGTGAGAACTTTGTAACACGCAAGATCACTATCGGCGCAGCGGCCATAAAGGCAGGGAAAAAAGAGTGCCTTTACATGGGCAATCTCGATTCCAGACGGGACTGGGGCTATGCACCCGATTATGTCAAAGCCATGTGGCTGATGCTTCAGCAGAATGCACCTGATGACTTTGTCATTGCTACAGGCCGGATGCACACGGTTAGAGAATTCATCGTGAAAGCATTTGGATTGCTTGGTATGACTATTGAATGGAAAGGAAAGGGTGTAGAGGAGACCGGGATCGATACCGGAACCGGGAATGTTGTTGTGAGAATCGATCCCAAGTATTACCGTCCTACAGAGGTCGAGCAACTGCAGGGAGATCCCGCCAAGGCACAGAGAGTTCTGGGATGGAAACCGGAAGTCAATTTTGATCAGCTTGTGGAAATAATGATCAAGGCTGATTATGATTCATTAGTAAATTGCCGTTGCGGAGGATAGCATCACAATGTTTTTACGCGGATCGATTTTCCTGCACCGGGCCACTTTATCGGCTCTGACATCTTTTATTCTTCTGAGCTTCACGATGTCCGCATCGGCCGAAGAGGAAATTAAATGGCAGGATGCCTCAAAGGAGGTTGACGTTTTTCTTTTCAAGCCCGATTATATCGACTCTGTAAGAAATATCAACAATGTCCCGGGTACTCATAAGTCTTTGAGGTATATCGAAAAGAGGATTCCCTGCGAGGCGGAGACATTAGTCTATGATGTAGCGTGGGGGCCGTTTAAAGCAGGATATGTTGTTCTTACAGTAGAGCCCGATGCAGAAAACCGGACCATCCGCCTGGGCGGCAAAGCTCTGTCCAATAACTTTGTAGGTGCCTTCTATCGCATGCGTGACTATGTAATGTCTACAATCGATGCAGACGGTATTTACCCTCTGTTCTTTGAGCAGCATCTCAGGGAGGGCAAAAAATACAAAGCTGACGGTTACATCCTTTACGATCATGATGCCGGAAAGACCTATGTTCAGGAGAAGAAATTCCGCAGCCTTGAAACACCGCAGTTCATCCATGATTACATGTCAATTCTTTATTATATCAGAACAATGCAGATAGCCCCCGGAGATACATTTTCCCTGAACCTGTTCATACACTCAAAAGTCCATTCCATATTTTTTAAATGCAAAGAGAGAGATAAGATCGAGGTTGACGCAGGGACTTTCAACTGTATTCTTATGGAACCGAAACTTGCCGGTGAAGGAAGAGCTTTTAATAAAAAAGACAAACTGGAAGTCTGGATGACCGATGACCAGTACAAGATCCCTGTCCTGATAAAATCAAAAATCAAATTCGGTACCATAAACGCAAAACTGATCTGGAAAAGCGGCAGAAAATCCGCAGCATTGCCTCCCGGATAATACCAGATGCTGGAAACTCTACTTTCAATAGACCGGGATTTATTTCTTTTTCTGAACACACAATTTTCCAACCCGATTCTGGATTTTTTCTTTGTAACCATCACCGAGGCCCGGTTCTGGATAATACCGGCATTTCTGGGAGCCGCTTTTTTTATCGGTTTCCAGAGAAAAAAGGCGCTTATTGTAATAGGGCTGGCGCTTATTACAGTTGCCCTTACCGACCCTATTGCCGCCAGAATCATCAAACCCCTCGCGGGAAGGCTTCGTCCCTGCCATCCGGATGTGTTTATTGAAGGAGGCAACTTTCTTCTGGGTCTGAAAAAATCATTCTCTTTTCCCTCGAGTCACAGCATGAATATCTTTGCTCAGGCGACACTCCTCTCCTGCTTTTACCCACGTAAATCGATCTGGTTTTTCGCCTTTGCCTCGACAATCGGCTTTTCAAGAATCTATGTGGGTGTGCACTATCCCGGCGATGTGATCTTTGGAGCCCTGTTCGGAATCATTATTGCATGTGGAGTTTTGTACGGTTTTCGCTTTGTTATTATGTTTAAAGGGCGGAAACGATCCGGAGTACCAGAGGAAAACAGTTTACCCGGAGAGGTAAAAAATGGCTGATCAGGAACCAAAATCCCATTTTGCAAGTGATAATTGTGCAGGGATCTGTCCGGAGGCACTCGATGCGATGGTCCGGGTCAACCATGGATACAGCAATTCATACGGTGAAGATTTCTGGACCAGAGAGGCCTCAAATGCTGTCAGGAAATTTTTTGACAGAGACTGCGACATCTTTTTCGTGTTCAATGGAACTGCCGCCAACTCTCTTGCCCTCTCCTCGATCTGCCGTCCCTACCATAGCATAATCTGCCACGAAATGGCACACATCGAAACAGATGAGTGCGGGGGGCCTGAGTTTTTCTCAAATGGAGCGAAACTGCTTACGGTACCCGGGAAAAACGGAAAAGTCGACCTCCGGGCAGTAGAAGCCCGGATCACCAGAAGAGCCGATATCCATTACCCGAGGCCTCATGTGCTGAGTATCACGCAGTCAACCGAGGCCGGTACAGTGTATACACCCGAAGAGCTGATCTCCATAAGGGATCTTGCCCGTAAATACGGGCTTTTTATTCACATGGATGGAGCCAGATTTGCAAACGCCGCTGCATCACTGAAAGTGCACCCTTCAGAGATTTCCTGGAAAGCGGGTATCGATGTGCTCTGTCTGGGTGGTACAAAAAACGGTTTGGCTTACAGTGAAGCCGTGGTATTTTTTAACCATCAGCTTGCATCTGATTTTGATTACCATTGTAAACAGGCCGGTCAACTGGCATCGAAGATGCGTTTCATGACCGCTCCCTGGATTGAACTGCTGAAAGATGGAGTCTGGCTCAGTAACGCGGAGAACGCCAATATCTGTGCAAAAGAGCTCTCTGAGAAGCTGTCGGAAATTAAACAGGTAAGAGTTGCTTACCCCACAGAGGCAAATGCTGTTTTTGTAAAGATGGAACCCGGTCTGGAAAAAGGGCTGAAAGAGCGTGGGTGGGTATTCCACAACTTTATCGCGACAGGATACAGCCGATTAATGTGTTCATGGAAAACCACGCACGATGAAATAGAGATGCTTCTGCGGGATATCAGGCAGATAATCTCCTGATGATCACTTGACCCCTATACTATTGAGCACCTCGTTAAGATTTTTCATTGAGACAGGCTTTTCAAAATACAGATCAGCACCCAGCTTCATTGCTTTCTCAAATGTTCCACAGCTTCCGTAAGCGGTTATCAGAGCGATCCTGGTTTCTTTAGATTTGCTTCTGATATAAGAGATAATCTCAAATCCCTCCTGCCCGAGTGTGCCTGAGAGCCTGAGGTCTGCAATGACAGCATCGTAGTAGTTAGAATCCAGATTTGCTTTGGCATCCTCGATACATTCGCAGGTATCAACTTCCACATCCGGTCGCTTCAGCAATTTACTGAATGCAAGAAGAATTGCCTCTTCGTCATCCACAACCAATATACGTTTGTTGGACATGAACTCCTCACATGATTCGTATTTAACCAATTTTTTATCTGATTACCTTTAGTATATCGTTGTGCGGGCTTTCAGATTACATTTTTTTGTAAAAGATTTATCTGAGCTATTATTCCTTTGGAATATGGCCCAAGCCTATGACATGATGATATGAGGGTGTAATTTTAATATACAATGTGCAAATATATAAATAGAATGATCATGGCATTTTTTTTGCGGCCCATAGTTTTTCATGAGAAGAATTCTTCTGGCCGATGATGAAGAGATTATACTGCTGGCTTACAAAAAGATACTGGGCAGTTCTGAAGTCCAGATAGATACCAGCCAGAGTGTCTCTGAGGCGGCTTACCTGGTAAATGAAAATTTTTACGATGCGGTAATTGTGGACTTACGTCTCTCCGGTACAGCGGAGATGGATGGTTTGGTGATTATCGAAGATGTAAAGCGTATCTCTCCTGAAACCAGAGTGATTGTACTTACAGCCTATGGTGACAAAAGGATACGGGATATTGTAATCAATGCCGGAGCGTGCTGTTTTCTGGAAAAGCCGATCTCAGCCTTTCTGGTCAAGGAGATTCTTAGAAGCATGGGTGTTTATTCCACTGAAATCACAAGTTGAAAGTCACAACCTTTAACATCTCGGACAGCTCTGACATCTTGGACATCTTGGGCCAATCGACCTCTTAACCTCTCAACCTCTTAACCTCTTAACCTCTTAACCTCTTA
>CAYLVN010000098.1:0-10004 GCA_964387115.1 uncultured Fibrobacter sp. | reverse complement strand
CCAGTTGCCACAACCCATTGCCCGGGCCAGACGAGCAATGCGCACGGCCTCTTCGGCATTTCGAGCACCTGATGTATTGGGGAGAAGCACTTTTCCGGACGGGATGTTCTTGAGAATATTCTCCTGAGGAGAGTCAAAATCTATTCTCCGCAGGGCAATAGTGATAATGTCGCACTGTGCCGCTTCCAGCACATCCTTTATTATGCTCTCGTCACGATACTTTCCCGATCCTGTTATCAGCCGTGAACGAACAGGCACACCCGCAATCAGCAGTTCATCATTCATTTCATCCCCCACCCACAAAACGCAGCACTTCTACAAGATCGTTTTCATTCAACGTAAGATCTGCAAACCGCTCACGATTTACAATAGATTTATTTACTTCCACAACTACATGGGAAGGGTTTATCGAACGGGATTGGAGAAACCCAAGCACAGTCATTCCTGGCGGGACATCCTCTGGAACACCATTGAGAGTAATCCGGATACTCACGATCAACCCGCTCTGTCGACAATGTTTGTCTGATCGCCGTTGCGGGCCTTATTATAGACATGGGCTCCTGCAGGGACCGATTTAATTATCCAGGTGTTGCCGCCTATTACAGCACCCTTGCCTATCACTGTATCACCGCCGAGAATGGTGGCATTGGCATATATAATGACATCATCCTCTATGTCCGGATGCCTCTTCTGGCCTTTCTTAGGAACTCCATCCTTGTCAAATGGGGAAAGGGCGCCTAAAGTGACTCCCTGGTATAATTTCACATTTCTGCCGATCCTGCAGGTCTCTCCAATTACAACACCCGTTCCATGGTCAATGAAGAAGCGCGGACCGATAGCCGCACCGGGATGAATATCGATACCGGTACTTGAATGGGCACGCTCAGACATGATCCTTGGAATGATTGGAACCTGAAGCTCGTAAAGCAGGTGAGCAATTCTGTAGGTGGCGATAGCTTCGACACAGGGATAGCTCAAAACGATTTCATCTATATACCGTGCCGCCGGATCGCCCTCAAATGCTGCCTGTATGTCTTCCATAAGCGTAGTCCGAATGGCCGGAAGCGACTCGATAAGGTGCATAAGAGCATCACTGGCTTTTTTTTCACAGTTGCAGGTTTCGCAGTTATCCAGTTTGCAGCGGTATTTGTAAACCTCACGGATATGCTTTCCCATACGGAAGCTGATATGCCTGAGAGCATCGGCCAGAAAGAAATTCAGTTCATCTTTGCCGACCTTCTCTTTACTGAAACTGCCGGGGAAAAGCACGGCCAGGATCTCATCAAGTATTTCGTAGATTTCGTTTCTTCCGGCGAGGTCAAGTCCGTCTTCATTTGTGAAATCTATACTGGGCCGGATACTCTCTTCGAGAGCTTTTACTACCTCAGGCAGCCTGCTGTCCATCCACCTGGTAAGTTCCATTTTTACTCTATCTTTCAATACGTTGTTGTCTCATGAATGTACTTGATCCACTGTGAAAAAAACTCTGTGCGATGGGAACGCCAGGTATTTACGGGGTTATTGAGGTCAAGATTCCTGGGCGGTTTGACATCTGCACGCCCGGCGTTCTTGTCACGAAGATATTCCTCAACGAGTCGGGAGGGTTCGTATTCCGGATGTCCCAGATGGACCAGGAAACGACGGTCGGAACTCTCAAAAATGGTATATCCCGCACCCTCGGCATGAGCTAGAAGAGAAATATTACCCTTGTCCCGTTCCTGTTCAAGCATGCTGTCGGGAAAACCAGCGTGCCTGCTCTGGGCACACCAGAACTTGTCATCCATTTCACCGGTGATAGGGTGATTTCTGTCTAAATTAACAGTTTCGTAAACTCCGAATATTTTCTCCGGGAAGACAGTTTTCTCCATACCCAGAAATTTTGCGAGTGCCAGACCGCCCCAGCAGATCCCCAGTGTAGAGGAGATATTATTGTGAGCATATTTTAATATTCTCTTCACTTCTTCCCAGTACTTCACTTCCTCAAACGGAATTTCTTCGACAGGAGCTCCTGTAACAATAAGGCCATCAAGGTGATTTTTCCCCACAGCTTCTTCAAAAGGAACATAAAGCCTTTTCAAGTGATTCGAATCACTGCTTGTGTACTGATGAGTCCTGAGCTTTATCCATACAGGCTCAATCTGCATGATAGAGCGGCCCAGTGGATGAAGAAGACTGTACTCATAAGATTCGGCTTTGGGCATGATATTCAACACACCTATCCGGAGTGCACGAATATCCTCCTTGAGAGCCTGATCGTTATCTATACACAGTATTCTACTTTTCTCAAGTGCACATTTGCCGTGGTAGTCTTTAGGAAGGACAATTGTCATTACTACAAGCCTCAACTAAAAAAAATATTCTGAAGTAACGATAGTATCAGATTCAGACAACCTGAAGTGTATCAGAAAATAAATGTTTTTAATGCCTCAAACTAAAAAACTCTAAAATTTAATATTTATATCACGGGATAATGGGTAAAAACCACAATTCTGCGCATT
This sequence comes from uncultured Fibrobacter sp., assembly GCA_964387115.1. Lineage (GTDB taxonomy): Bacteria > Fibrobacterota > Chitinivibrionia > Chitinivibrionales > Chitinispirillaceae > JAAYIG01. The sequence goes on along the minus strand of CAYLVN010000098.1, from coordinate 7,506 downwards.
TTAATTTTACTTCACCAGAAGCAGGAAAGCATTTCAAGAAACAAACTCACTCAAATACCCAGGTCGACAAATACCGCTCACCGCTGTCCGGAAGAATTGTAACAATGTTTTTTCCCTTGTTCTCCGGCCTTTGGGCGATCCTGTATGCCGCCACTACCGCAGCACCAGAGGAGATTCCTGCCAGTAACCCTTCAGTAGCTGCAAGCCTGTGGACCATTTCTCCTGCATCCTGCGAACTGACCCCGATTACCTCATCGTAAATGTTAGTGTCAAGAACCGCAGGAATAAAACCCGCCCCGATCCCCTGAATCTTATGCGGACCCGGTGCTCCTCCCGAGAGAACCGCAGATTCCTCCGGCTCAACCGCAATAACCCGTATCGAGGGATTTTTCTCTTTAAGAAATGAGCCGCAGCCCGTTATTGTGCCGCCAGTACCCACACCGGCTACAAAAGCATCAATCTTCCCCTCTGTATCGCGCCAGATCTCCTGAGCTGTGGTGGATCTATGAGCCCGGGGGTTCGCCGGGTTTGTAAACTGCTGGGGCATAAAGCTGCCCGGAGTACTCCGGTTTATCTCTTCTGCTTTATCCACCGCACCTTTCATACCCAGATGCCCTGGAGTAAGGACCAGTTGAGCACCAAGGCTCTTAAGCAGTTTGCGCCTCTCCAGACTCATCGTTTCAGGCATGGTCAGGATAATCTTGTAGCCTCTTGATGCTGCCACAAAGGCCAGGCCTATGCCAGTATTACCACTTGTAGGCTCAACAAGAACCGAACCTTTTTTAAGCAACCCGTCTTTTTCAGCAGCATCGATCATCGCTACAGCAATCCGGTCCTTTATGCTTGACATCGGATTGAAGAACTCAAGCTTCCCGAGTATATTGGCGCCAGTTTCCTCTGATAAAACACGCAGCCTTAAAAGAGGGGTGCTCCCGACAAGATCGGTAATTCTCTCGGCAATTTTCATATTTTTTCCCTTTTCAGAACTCCGGTTTTAAGTGCATCATCTGTCGATATCGAAAATCGATACCCCAGATTCCCTGTTTGAGATCAAATCGAATAATTTGAGACACTTATATTTCGTTCGCGATCTAAAAGATCCTGCAGTGATAATTTCCCAAGGGTCTGTCTCCAGGAGTCTGCAAGCTCTTTCCAGACAGTTCTTGCCGCGCAGCAGCCAGACTTTGTACACCCCTGAGGAGAACTTACACACTCCACCAGATCAAGAGACCCCTCCAGTGCATCAACAATCTCCAGCACCGAAATGCTCCCCGGTTCACGGCAAAGTACATAACCTCCATTTACTCCGCGAGAGGTCTCTATAACTTTGTTGTTCTTAAGTACAATCAGGATATTTTCCAGGTAAGAGTCAGACACACCCTGGCTTGCCGCAATATCTTTTCTTTTTGCAGGCGCAGCCCCGTAGTTTTTCGCTATCTCCAGGATTGCCCTCAATCCATAGCGGGACTTAGTAGAAAGTTTCATCGTTCTCTCATTCATGTTGATAAACTTAGTAAATATACTAAATTTATCATCTCAGCCATGTGGATTTATTCATGCAGCTCTGAAAATAAGTTTTCTGCGGCGTTGAACCCCGGGGCCAGTGCCCTGCATGAATCCAAAGCCTCTCTGGCCCCATTGAAATCCTTCAGGTATTTAAAAGCCACAGCCATCCCGTAATAGAGCTCAGGGTCTGATGGGGCGTTGAGTAGAGCATCCCTGTAGCATTTCACAGCCCCTGCGTATAGGCCGTTTTTAATCATTACGGCTCCCAGATTTTTATCAATGTTTTTCAACCGTGGAGTTTCAGCCTTCAGGGCAGTCAGGATATCCAAAGCCTCTTTGTCCCGCCCCTCTTCACCCAGTACCACGGCCAGATTTCCTGATGCTTCAGCATATCCGGGCCAGGTGAATAATGCAGATCTGTATTGAGATTCGGCGAGAGAGTTTTTTTTCTGCATATGAAAAATATTACCCGCATTATACCTCAGGACTGAGATGACCTTCGGGGTGTTCAGGTTTCTGAGATCGTAATATTCACTGTCAGCAACCGCGTATTTTTCCAAGTACCAGCTGTCTGACATCATCGACCCTTTTTTCATCGTTTCGATGTTGAATCTTGAAACATTGTCATCGTATCTTACAAAGAAATGCCCGGGAACCACTACCCCGTAAAGGGGTAATCCGGCTTTTTCCCCTGTGAGCAGATAAAGAAGCGAGATTCCGACACAGGATCCCCGCCTGTTCGTGTAAACAAGATGAGGAAAGAGATTCTCGAATTTATCTGCTTTACTGTCAAAAGTGATGTTCCACTTCCGGAATATGATCTCATTCAGTTCCCGGATGATTTCCCGGGGATCTTTACTTTCTACGATCATCCCCCGGATACGGTCTGCCGCACTGTCAAGCGCTGCACTGAATTCATCCAGAGAATCCAGAGAGAGGTCTTGTGAGGCAGAATTTAATTCGACGCGCAAAAGTTCAATCTGAGCGGATAATTTCAATTCATCCGTCAATTCCTGTTTTTCAGTAATTTTTATATTCCGGATATCTTTATCACAGTAGAGGAATGCCACAAGTATCAAGGCAGAAATCAAACATACGGACCTGATCAAGAGATGTATCCCCCCAGAGAGTATTTACAGACTACTCTTAGAACTCTCAGTCCGTAAGTAATCGGGTTCAGATATGATTTTTCTCCGGCATACCTGGTTGGAATCGCGGATTCGGCTATCGATAATCCTTTCGCTCTTGCAGATGCAATCACTTCAAGATCAAAATCAAAGCTTCCGCTGAGTTTTTCCAGAGGTATAGATTCGACAGCACGCCTGCTGTAGAGGAGAAATCCACTGTGGTAATCGGTCATGGAGAGACCAAACACCAGATTCTCCAACGCAGTAAGGAGTTTCCCTGCGATAAATTTGTAAAGAGGCATTCCCCCGGAAAGCGCTGTTCCGGAGGCAATTCTTGACCCCTGAAGAATATCAATTCCCTCATTCTGCATTTTATCGATGAATCCGGGAATAGATTCCGGCGGATACTGTCCGTCTGCATGAACACATACCGCATAATCGCACCCGTCATCGAGGCACATTTTCAGCCCGGCTCTGACTGCCCACCCGTAGCCTTTGTTGTTTTTAAAATGAACCGGTTTGATGGATAGATCATTTTTACCAAGCTGATCGATAAGCGAAGCGGTGTTGTCTGTAGATCCGTCATTTATGATATAAACAGCATTAAGCTCTGACCTGATACTCTGCGGAATCCTGTTTATTACATTAATGATATGTTCCGCAGCATTAAAGGCGGGTATGAAAATGGAAATTTTTTTCAATTGCAAAGCCTACTTCTGAGATACCCTTTTTCCGTACTGATCAACATAAGCCTTTATGGTTATCCTCAGGGAATCTGCCAGATTAGTCTCCGGGACCCACCTGAGCCTTTCAGAGGCCTTGCGTATGTCCGGAAGGCGCCTGTCGGAATCCTCATAACCCTGGCCGTAAAAGTCTACTGAGCTCACATTCTGGATATCATAGAGCTTTCCGGAGAATTCCGGCCTCACTTCCTTGTACAATTTTATCATGAGACAAGCAAGGTCACTGATTGTTATTTCGTTTGATGGGTTTCCGATATTGAAGATTTCCCTCCGCGAGTCATCAGGCCTTCCAAGCACGGCCATAACAGCGTCTATAGCATCGCCTATATATGTAAAGCATCTTCTGTTTACTCCACCGTCAACCAGTTTCAGTGGTTTACTATTAAGAAGAGCATCCATGAAACAGGCAAGCACCCTCGGTATTCCCTCTCCGTCAATCCCGGGAATAAAATCCATCCGGGGACCGATAAAGTTGAACGGACGGAGAATAGTGTAGTCGAGCCCCTTTTCAAACCCGTAAGCATAAATCAGCCGCTCTATCATCTGTTTTGATGCGGCATAACTCCATCTCTGCACCCTTACAGGGCCCATGATCAAGGGACTGCTGTCCTCTCCTAATAGATCTTTTTCGCTGTCTCCAGGCTCCCCGGCTATCGATGAAACGGTTCTGCCGTAAACCTCAGAGGTAGAAAAATAGATAAACCTGCTTTTTTGATCACAGCAGGCTTTTAAAAGCTCAAGATTACCTGAAATGTTCGATTCTATCACTTCCAGCGGCACAGTATTGTAAAGTGATGGATTACAGAGAGCTGCAAGCGAGATTACTGTTCCGCTACTTTTGACACTCTCAAGTACTGAACTGTCGTGCATATCTGTTTTGTGGAAATCAAGTCGTTCATTGCCCAGAAGATGGTTAATTTTCCGAAAATCGATATCAAAACCGTGTACTATAAAATCAGTCGTGTCAAGGATTCTCTCCAGAAGGTGAGATCCGATAAAACCGCCGCAACCCACAATGGTAATCGTTTTGTCTCTGTTATAGCTCATCTTTTATGTTTCTGGTTGTATCAATTTGTTTAATTCGTGTAAATTCAATTAAATCCTGTCCCCTGCTCATAACCCGAAGGACCACCTGAACGTAAAAGCCAGCAGATGGTCGGAATTGCCGTATAGAGTACGATCTTCTCCAAAAAACAGTTGTGCTACTGCAGAAAAATCAAGATTCTGAAAAACCGACCACTGTACACCGGGTGCAAAATAAAAAGAAAAATCATAAGGATTCATCGATGCCGCAAGACTCCCGGTCAGTAGAGGAGTGAATATATAAGAAGCCTCGGCAAACAACCCGAATCTGGACGGAAGAAGGTTTCTGGCACTTACATCACTGAAGATATTTGTAGAAAAAGGAATGTCTCCTCTGGTACCGTACCTGTTGTAGAGAGCCTCGCCATGCAGAAAAAGCGAATTGGGAAAAGTGTAATCGATTGATACTCCGGCCACAGTCTTTACATATTCATCTTTTTCATCACTGTCGAGCACTGGATAATAGAAGGACGCCTCACCCCTGAACCCTGCTCCGCCAATCTGACCGGCCCAGGAAAACCCCGCCGCGGCATCGTTACCCGATAATCCGCCCTGAAACTGCAGATCGTAATTGAAGATATTGAAGCGGTACATGGCAGCAAGTGTTCTGTCTCTCTGCTTTTTGGCAGCCTGAAGAGCCAGTTCGGCCACAGATGTTGCTCCTGTAAAGTACTGTATTCGCAAGGCATCTGTACCCGGTCTCTCCTCATAATCAAAGTCAAGAAAATTATAGGTGTTGTACCAGTCGTTTGGATTCCAGATAAAATTGGTACCCCAGTTTATACGCTGCCTTCCCAGCGTAAATATAAAATTTCCTGGTGAGAATCCCAGGTTGGCTCTGTCAATATCTCCAAAGAGCACAGATGGCCAGGCATCGGTCAGGTCGACATATCCTCTGTCTTTTCCAGAAAGCATTCCCTCCCCGCCAAAGAGACTGTCAGGAAAAAGAGTGCTCCCGGAGAAAAGTCTCAACCTCTCAGCGGCCTCTACACTCATAATCTCAACCGGGTACCATTTCGTGTTTACACGAAAATGCACCACATTGAACGCATCGGTTTCACCACCATCGGAAGGGAACTGGAAAAACGGCAACTCTTTCACATACCCCCCGAATTCGGTGTTTGTCCCGGAGGGAAACCACGCCGGAAGAGCGGCAGACACCCTTACAGTCTCGAAAAATAAAATTGCCAGAAGAAAAAGAAACTTACCTTTTTTCATCTGCAGTTATCTTCCCGTCTTGTAAAGTTATTACCCTGCGGGCCCTTTTAATGACCCGTTCATCATGAGTGGAAAAAACAAATGTTGTACCGGTTTTACTGTTGAGATCTGTCATCATATCAAGCAGGTTTTCGGCGGAATGAGAATCAAGATTGGCTGTTGGCTCATCTGCAAGGATAAATTTCGGTTTGGAGGCTATAGCGCGTGCTACAGCAACTCTCTGCTGCTCTCCGCCGGAGAGCTGAACCGGGCGGTGATCCGCTCTTCCGCGCAATCCCACCGCGTCAAGAAGTTCCATTGCCCGTCTGCGCCGCTCAGACCTGCTCTTCTTCTGAAGAAGCATGATAAATTCAATATTTTCTATGGCAGTCAGGACAGGAATCAGATTATAAGCCTGAAAAACAAATCCGATATTGTCAAGCCTGAACTCGATAAGCTTACTGCTTGACAGAGTATTGAGACAGATCCCGTCGATGATCACCTTGCCGGCACTGGGTGAATCAAGCCCGCCCAGGAGATGCAGAAGGGTACTTTTCCCTGATCCTGACGGGCCCACTATTGCGGTAAACTCGCCGGACTCGATAGCAAGGTTTACATCGGTCAATGCCTGTACCGGAACCTCAGATTCATGGTAGACTTTGCTCAACCCGACAGTTTTTATTACGGCCATATAAAAAGACCACCTTTCACATTCTGATAGCCTCAGCCGGCTTCAGCCGCAGCGCTTTGAGAGCTGGATATACAGCAGCCAGTACGGCTGTTATTATGACCATTACGGTTAAAATCATGTACATGCTCCAGGGTAAAACAGGATAAAGGATCTCACTTATTCCAAACTCCTGCAGTCCCTTTGCAAAATAGGAGAGGTTTATTCCAGTATTGGAAAGAATAAACATGATCAGGGCTGTAAAAAGCATACCCACAACGGCTCCTGTCAGCGACAGGGCAACCGTCTCAAGCACTATCATCCAGAATACTGTCCCGCGGCTCATCCCTACCGATATCAGCATACCAAGCTCCCTCCTGCGCTCAAGCACCACCATCAGCATGGTATTTACAATCCCGAAAGCAAGGGCAAGAAGGATTACCGCCATAAAAATGTAAAGAGTAGAACCCATTATCTCTGACATGTATTCCAGCTCGGGAGCCAGTGTTTTCCAGGTATCAATCTTCATCAGTGGTGCCAACATCTTTACTTTCGTCAGCGTACTATCAAGAGCATCAGATTTATTCAGAAGGACTGCAATCTCCTGGTATACAGAATCGGATTCCAGCAGCCCCCAGATATCTTTGTTTTTTACAAATACATTTCCTTTGTCATACTCTGAGGAGACTGTCTTGAAAATACCATCCACCCTGAAAGCCCCGCCGGTTATTTCGCCGGAATCATTCTGAAATGTAAGGACAATTTTTGACCCGAGTCTGACATCGAGTACTTCGGCAAGTTTTTCCCCTATCACCACAGGATTTCTGGCATTTGATTGAAAATAGGTGCCTTTTGTAATAGATTGATCGATATCAGAAATACCGGACTCACTGGCCGGATCGATACCAAAAACCTGCACACCAGTAGCGGTTACCGGTGATGCAGCCATGGCAGTAATCACCACTCTGGGAGAGACCGCCAGTACATTCCTGATTCTTTTTATCTTCCCTGACAATGTGAGAGCATCAGGAATGGTGAAATTGATGTCGCGGTCCTTTGCAAACTCAGGGTGATGAATCTGGATATGAGAGGTCTGGGTGAGTATGGCGGATTTAATCATCTGATCAGCCATGCCAAAGTTGACAGCAGAAGAGATAAGCCCACCGGAAAGCCCCAGAGCTAT
>CAYLVN010000097.1:0-10023 GCA_964387115.1 uncultured Fibrobacter sp. | reverse complement strand
CCTCATCCATTCTGCTTCCGGTTTCAATCAGAGCAGTAGCTATTATTGTGAGGCTTCCACCGTTGTCGATATTGCGGGCCGCACCGAAGAAACGTTTTGGTTTGTAAAGAGCCTGTGAATCAACACCACCAGAGAGGATTCTTCCCGAATGAGGAGCCACGGTATTATGAGCCCTTGCCAGCCTTGTTATACTGTCAAGGAGAATAACCACATCGCGATTGTGTTCAACCAGCCTCTTTGCACGCTCGATCGCCATCTCCGCAACCACAACATGCCGTTCAGCCGGCTCATCGAATGTAGAGCTTATTATCTCTGCCTTAACAGAACGCTGCATGTCGGTTACTTCTTCAGGACGTTCATCAATCAGAAGCACGATAAGGAATACTTCCGGATGGTTATGCAGAATCCCATTTGCAATGCTTTTGAGAAGCACGGTTTTTCCGGTTCTGGGAGGAGCGACAATCAACCCCCTCTGTCCTTTACCGATAGGAGTAAGGAGATTCATTATTCGAGTGGCGACATCTTTGTTGTTATACTCAAGATTGAATCGTTCATTGGGGAAAAGAGGCGTAAGATCATCAAAGTTTATCTTCTTTTTGCACTCTTCAGGATCCTCAAAGTTGACCATTTCAACCCGCAGAAGAGCGAAATATCTTTCGGAGTCTTTGGGTGGGCGGACCTGTCCGGAAACTGTATCACCGGTTTTAAGGTAAAACCGTTTTATCTGTGAAGGTGATACATAGATGTCATCAGGACCACTTAAATAGCTGTTAAGCGGCGAGCGGAGAAAGCCGAACCCGTCAGGCATTATCTCCAGCACGCCCTCTGCAAACATCTGCCCGTTCTGCGCGGCTTCAGCCTGAAGGATCTTGAAGATAAGTTCCTGGCGTCGCAAATTGCGGTGCTCTCCTACATTGTAAGTAGCAGCCAGATCATTCAGCTCGGTCATTGATTTAGACTTCAGTTCAGCAACATTCATTCATACACCTCAATTGAATGGAAAAAGTTTGCAGCAATTATCTATCGAATTTGGTACTTATTTTTTTACACTATCTGGAATTTTTATTGAAGAACTTGCAAAGATGCTTTCATGAAGAGTTTTTTATGTCTCTTGCCCCATATAAAAAATTACGAAATAACCTTCAACTGTGAACCTCAATTGAAACCTTCAGGGAACTGGATTGTCCAATTGAACTGGTGTAGACGCGAGGTCAAATAGGGTTGAAAAGAAGTGTCGTCTTCACTTCCAGATATAAAATCGTCAAAAGCGGAATCATTGTCAAGATTTTTTTTAACCAGTAATTTATTACGCAAGGTAAAACCTTTTATTATGAATTATTCCACTATTTTAAGAACCAGCCCTTTAAGATATTCCCCCTCTTTATGGGCAATATTGACCGGATGATCGGGGCCGGAAGTAAGTACATGCAAAACCTGAACCTGGCGCCCGGCATCAGCAGCAGCTGAAAATACAATCTGCCGGAAAAGTTTAGGATCAACTGCATTTGAACAGGAAAAAGTAATTATTATACCATCGGGTCTTATCTTCTTCATAGCGATCAGATTAATATCTTTATAGCCCCTCGATGCAGCCTGAAGTTCTCCGGGATGCCTGGCGAACTTCGGGGGATCAAGCACGATAAGATCATAACCTTTATCTGTCTGTCGCAGGTATTTGAAAATATCAGAAGAGATAAATTTTACCTCTCTGTCAGAAAAACCGTTTTCAGCTATATTTTCCTCTGCCCAACCCAGTGCCGGTTTTGATATATCAACCAGATCAACACTCCGCACGCCTGCATAAAGCGCATTTACAGAAAAGGCCCCGCTGTAACAGAAGCAGTCACACATCACCCTGCCCTGTGCATATTTCCTGAGCAGATTGCGGTTGGGACGCTGATCAAAGAAGAACCCGGTTTTCTGGCCCGCCCCTACTTCAACCCTGAAACGTATTCCGTTTTCTTGAAGAAGAAACCTTGATGGAACTTTTCCGGATAAAATCCCGCTGCGGGCTTCCAGCCCCTCTCTCTTTCGGGCATCAGTATCAGAACGCTCGAAAATAAACCCGGGTGGTACCTCCTGACACTCCAGAATCTCTGTAATATCGCTGCGGAAATTCTCCATGCCGGCAGTAAGGATCTGAACTACCAGTCCGGAAGAGTATTTGTCAACAATCAACCCGGGGAGAAAATCACCCTCAGAATTAATAAGCCTGCAGGAATCAGTTTCTTTTGTTAAGAGCGGCCTACGCGCTCTGATTGCTCTCAACATTCTGAATTGAAGAGTGCTTCGGTTAAATTCAATGTTTTCACTGGATAGCACTCTCACATTTATGGCAGATTCCGGATTGAAATACCCTGTTACAAGAAACTCACCCTTTGAAGAAAAGACCCTGCACAGATCTCCCGGCCTGGTGGCCCCCTCGACCTTAGAGATAGAACCGGAAAAAATCCAGGGGTGCCCCATGCGTACAGGTTTGTCGCGACCGCTCTTAAGATAGATATTAATCATCAGTTCCCGCCCAGGCTTTCCAGTACCACTTTCAACTCGTTTCTGGTGTACGGTTTTTTGATAGAGGCTTTAAAACCATAGCTGAATGGATCTGCCAGAACCGGGTCATCGGAATAACCACTGGAAGCGACTGCTTTGAGATCTTTAAATTCCAGACTCAACACCTTTACCACGTCCACTCCACCCATACCGCCTTTAACATAAAGGTCCAGTATCAGCGCATCAAAGCTCCCTCCGGATTTAATCTCCTCTCTATAAGCCTTTATTGCTTCATCACCGGACAAGACGCCCCTAACGGTGTATCCTATGCTCTTAAGGATACTTTCGGCCATTTTGATTATATATGGCTCATCATCTAAAAACAGCACCCGGCCCTGTGTTTTTTGTTCTGACATTTTTTCTGCTTTCTGTTAAGAAACAGTATTGCTGCAGTGGAATAGAGAAAAATATCAAAGGAGCATCAACAAGTAAATCAATTTCGAGGTAAAACAGACTGCAGCATGTCTGATTTCCATATGTACACTTTTTACATTTAATTACAAAATGTTGCACCGGCTCTATTCACATAATATTTTTAAGTTTTGCAGTTATTAACAAATTCTGCTGATAATCCTTTCACCTCTTAATCCTAAATTCAGTGGGAGGTCTTTATGACAAAATACAGAAAACCAATGTGGGTAGCCCTTGCAGTGGCAAGCCTCGCATTAGTGGGTTGCCAGAAAAAGGTGACCAAGGTAGAACCGATTCCGGAACCACCGCCGCCAGTAGTTGTTGAGGAACCGGAACCACCGCCTCCCCCGCCACCGGAGCCGGTTGTGGAAGATATCACCGGGCGACTCAACGAGCTGCTGCAGCCGCTGTATTTTGACTTTGATCGATCAGATCTTAAGCAGGATGCAATCAGCCGTCTTGAGATGCTTGCGAGCTTTTTAAGGGATCATCCCTCTGTAAGGCTTATGGCTCAGGGTCATGCTGATGAACGTGGCTCATCGGAATACAACATGGGTCTTGGTGAAAACCGGTCCAAATCGGCACGCAGTTATCTGATATCTTACGGTATCAGTGCAGATCGACTGGAAGTTACCTCCTATGGAGAAGAGCGGTTATCATCGTTTAACTGTGGTGATGATGATTACTGTCATGGTCAGAACCGTCGAGTCGATTGGCAGGTATTAGCGAAGTAAGCAAGTAGAGATAATGTAAATTGTAAAGAGGCACGGGTGAAAATCGCCCGTGCTTTTTTTATTGTACCCCACCCACGAGCTCATCAGTCGATTCCCAATTTGAGAATTCCGGTGCAATGAACGGGAAAAACCCCGCTATTAATCGCTTAATTTACAAGGCGGAATACGGCATGGCACTTGCTTAACTCCTTATAGTGCAGGAGTTTTTCTCTTCATCTCTAATAGCGGCTATTAGAAAACCGCATCGAGGATCTATTCATGCCAATTATCAGCAATCAGATGTGGGCCATCCGCAATTTAGAGATGGTGAAGGAAGCAATTGAAGGTGCAGTCAGTATAGTAATCTGTGGTCACGCCAACCCCGATGGGGATTCAATTGGAGCGGTTCTTTCCTTAGGGCTGGGTTTAAAGAGCATGGGAAAGAGTGTTTATATGCTCTGCACCGACTCAGTCCCTGCAAAATACCGTTTACTTCCCGGAGTCAATCATCTTGCCAGCACCGCCCCCCGGCAGATAGATCTGGCCATTGCCGTTGATTGTGGAAGTAAAGAGATCATAGGGCCTGCGTACTCTGTTTTCCAGAGAGCGGCAGTTACTATCGAAATCGATCATCATCGGTCCCGCACCCCTTTTGCGGATTTGACCCTGGTTGATCCTGAGGCTTGTTCAGCAGGGGAGCTGGTATATGAGCTTTTGCTTGAGCTGGGTGTTTTCATAACAGATGAAATTGCACAGAATGTTCTTACGTCATTGATAGTTGAAACAAACTCATTTCGTCTTCCGGGGATACGCCCGCGCACATTTGAGCTTTGCGCAGAGCTTCTTGGGACGGGAGTAAATTTTAACAGGCTTGCAGAAACGGTCTACTGGGTAACATCGAGGGAGACGGCGATTCTCTCGGGGATCTGCATGTCCCGTTGTCATTTTCTGCAGGATGGAGAAATTGCCTGGGCATCATTGAGCCGCAAAGATTATCAGCGGGCCAGAGCTTCGGATACCGATGCTGACCCTGTAGCCGAAAAAATCCGCTCTATACAGGGTGTCAAGGTAGCCATTCTTTTCCGGGAAAAACAGGACCACCAGTGGAGAGTCAGTCTGCGATCAAAAGAGGGAATAAATGTATCCACTCTGGCTGAGCATTTTGGAGGGGGTGGACACCTGAGTGCAGCCGGGTTTACGATCCCCAGTAAAAAGCGATATTTAAGGTCGATTCTTAATGCTGCAGTTAGTTTACTGAAGTCACAGCAGAGCACCTTACCGGGCCAGAAGAGCGAAAAACCCAGTGTTCCGGCAGTCCAGTTCTATGAAAATGTGTGTTCCAAAGAGCATTCAAAGCATTGCTGGGAGGAAGCGGTCTATACTGAGCAGCTGGGCCAGAAAATTGCGTTCTGAACCTTTTCTTATTAACAAAGGAGAGATGTCATGACCTGGACAGGATTAGAAACATTTGATACAACAGTTCAAAAAGCCGATATCTGGCTTAAAGATATAATGATTGAGCTCAATACCGACAGCAGGCATATTGCCTACATGTCCCTTCGTTCCGTTCTCCTTGCCTTGCGCGACAGGCTTACCATCGATGAGGCAGCCGATCTGGGATCACAGTTACCGCTTCTAATCAGAGGAATTTACTATGACGAATGGGATCCCTCCAGAAACCCTGTAAAAGACAGGCATTTAGATGAATTTTTAGCCCATATTCAGGAACATTATAAGGGAGAAACAGATATCAGAAAGATGACTAAATCGGTCTTTAAGGTATTGAGGAAAAAAATCACGGAGGGAGAAATTAAAGATGTAAAGGGAATGATGCCTGATGAACTCAAAGAACTGTGGACCTGATCTGATCTGACTTTCCGGGAGGAACGCGCTCGCATTCCTCCTGCCCTCTCTTTACGACCTCAATTCCTTGCGCACTGTTCAATCACAGGCAGCCGTATTTCGGCCATCACTCCCGGAAAAGAGAGATTATTGCGAATCTCGACCACTCCGCCATGGCTTTCCACTATTCTCTTTACAATTCCCAGCCCCAGTCCTGTTCCGCCTTTTCGGGTTGTAAAGAATGGATCAAACAGGTGTTCCAGATTTTCCGGCTTTATCCCGGTTCCCTGATCAATAATCTGAATTAATACACACCCCTCGGCATCCTTAATATTTACCAGGATCTCCTTTTCGGGGCTGCTGTGGGCACTTGCATTCTCAAGGAGGTTTATTATGACCTGTTCCATTTTGGCCCGCTCAGCGTAGATTGTCATCTTTTCAGAGGCTTCAGTTGATTGGATACGTGCAAGATGCTGGTGATGTCTGGAGGAGTGCTGCCACATGTTTGTCGCGGCTGATACAAGCCAGCTTACAGATGTGGGCATCAGATTGGCCTTCTCAACAGGTCGTCCAAGATCAAGAAGGTCTCTCATGAGGTCCGATAGTCTGATTACCTGTTTGTGAATATGTTCGATATAGGCCCTGTATTCGGCGTTTTCACCGAGATCTTTACTGAGCGCATCGGTGATTGCCAGAATTCCATTCAGAGGATTTCTTACCTCGTGAGCGACCCCGGATGTGAGTTGCCCGAGCATTTTCATTTCCTGGGACTGCAGGAGCTGATTCTCCATATTCTTTCTGTCAATCTCAGTTCCCATGTACCTGGCATATATCTCTATTAAGTGAACTTCATATTCATCAAGCACTCGCTCTTTATTGTCAATTGCACAAATGGTACCCAGAATCTGTCCCTTGCTGTTGAGTATTGGAACTCCCACATAACTTTTCATATCAGGATAATTTTTGGCATACACAGGGTAAAGCCGGCTGAAAGAATTTGAGATCTGACATGAACGCTGCTCTCTGTATGCAATACCGCAGGGATGTCTGTCGATCGGGACCGAACGTAAATGTTTTAATTTTTTATTTACAACCTGAGATATTATGCTGAAGTCCTCTTTGCTTGTTCTTGCAAGCGCTACAACAGGCATATTTAGCATAGTTGATATGCTGAGGACACACTGATCGATTGTGGCATCGAGCGAGACAGAAAAAGCAGTCGCCATAGCATAGATTGATTCCAACGCATCGTTTCTTGCTGAGAATTCCTGTTCTGCTTTCATGCGTATTCCGATCTCCTCCTTAAGGAGCTCATAGCTTCTTGAGAGATCGGCGGTTCGCGATTCGACCCGTTTTTCTATTTCCGAGTAAGCCCGTTGCAAAGCAATCTCAGCCCTTTTGCGTTCCACCATTGTTCCGATTTTGCGAGCTGAGGAGTGGAGACGATTTTTTGCCGTTTCAACGATGAATCGCGGACGGGATTGACAGCTATTTACAATCTGGAATAGTTTATCGCTTCCTGTATGGTACCTGGCAGCTATTTCTCTTAATTTATCGTGATCCCTGGGAGGATCTCCATAGCTGAAGCTTATCGCACCGACCCTTTCATTTCCAACGTTTACCGGAACGGCGTATATACGGATTCCCCCGGAGCATTCTATATCAACAGGCTTTCCTGTTTCCAGAGCGACTTTTGCAGAGTTTACAAAGCAGTCCTGATGACAGAGCCATTGGCCTGATTCCATTGCCTCTTCAGTTGACAGTGTTCCGCAGAGCGATCTTGAAGCGCCGTGAAGAAATCTGCACCACTCTGAACGAAAAACAGTTAATGCAGGTGAACCATCACACTCCATTACAATTCCAGATGACTCGAGTATGTAAAGATAGTCACACATTATTTCAAGCAGCAGACTTTCACCTGTTGAGCGGAGTATTTCCCCCTCAGTATTATCAGCGATGTTTTCTTTGTAAAGATCATAGCCTGCAGGATTACAGCTGTTTTCGAAGTTCTTTGTGAGGAGCCATTCGATTTGCTTCAGCTCCTCTTCCATTCGCCGTCTTTCAGAGATATCAATATGCAGACCGACCCAGCAGACTATCTCTCCGTTTTTATCCCTTACAGGTCTTGCTCTTGTCAGCATGGTAACTATTTTGTTATCGGCAGTGTAATATCTCGGTTCAGCTTCCCATTCTTCTCCTGTTTGTACATGTGATAACCAGCGGTTGATAATCGGCCCGGCATCTTCCGGATGCATCTTCTTTATAAATCCAAAATCCCTTGCCTCCTCCATTGTGATCCCAAGCATTGTCAGAAAAGAGGGACCGGCATACTTCAGATTGCCCTTTTTATCGCAGAAAAGAACATCATCCGGGATTATCTCTTCCATTGCTCTGTAACGCAACCCATCAGCTATAAATGCTGTTTCCAGACATACGCTGCTTGTGACATCCCGGAAAGTTATTACCGTACCAATCTCTCCATTATCAAAAGTTATAGGGGCAAAAGAGAAAAGCGCATCAATTTTTCTGCCAGTATTTGTTAACTCCACCTGAAAGTTCTCTATTTTCCTGTTCAGTTCGTAATTCAAAAAATCATCGGTACTATATGGACCGACAATCTTTGCATCAAATTTTTGCAGAATTGAATCCAGAGCCATGCCTTGAGGATCAAATTTCAAAAGATGAAGGGCAGATCTATTGCACCAGGTAATCTTCTTTTCACTGTTTATAATGAGAATGTAATCTGAAATGAAATCAAATACTCTGTAAAGATCAGCAGACATGTTCCCGGTTGAGAAGGCATCTCTGGTAGCATGAGATTTTTCGGGAATATTGCCAGGATCTTCAAGGGGTTCCATATTGGAACGACTTCCATTGGCAGAGATTCCCAGCAGATTGATACTATCCGTCAATTGACTTGCAGCATCAGCCTGTTTGCCCCACAAAAGTTCATTTTCCAGAAACAACTGAGATTTTGTTTTTGACCTGGGGGCATTATCATTTAAGTTTTGAACTTTCACTCAATAAGCTCCGCTGTCTTAACGGTTATGGGTACAGTGTCACTTTCAGGAAAAATCTACAAATCGAAAAAACCGGTATGTCTGGACATTGAAGCGAAAGCAGAGAGGAATTTCATACCGGTACTGCTATTGAAAGTAAGCCAGCACTGTAAAAAAAGAACGCATGTGTAAAATAATTAAAACACCGCTTCCGGCAACACTTTTTTGTTATCAGCTCAGAAAATCCCTTGATTAAGGGTAAATGGCGGTTTTCAGTATCCGAACTCTTTGAGCGCAGAACAAATCACCATCGTTTGTATCTGAAAAAAACCAGCGAGGCAAATAGGGCTGCAGCAGAAAGGCCCATAACAATAATGAAAGCGAAAGGGCTTTTCTGAAGCGGTATAGAAACATTCATGGAGAATGCGCTGACAACGAATGTAGGAACCATTATGGCTATAGTCAGAATATTCAGAGTTTTCATGAGACTGTTAAGGTTATTATTGACAATTGAAGCACGGGCATCCATCAGGCTTGAAATGATATTGGAGTAGATTTCGGTTTGTTTAAGGCACTGATTGTTTTCAATTATTATATCATCGAGCAGTTCGAGATTTTCCTGAGATAGTCCTATCCTGGCCGCACTGTTTCTGATTTTTTCAATAACCATTGCATTAGAATTGATGGCGTTAAGATAATAGACGAGGCTTTTTTCCAATGTAAACATGTTTATCAGATATTTATTCTCCATCGAGGTATTTACCTTTTGTTCGATTTCATCTGAAACCATGTTTATGACCTTCAAATGCTGAAGGAAATGAGCAATAGATCTATAGAATATCTTGAGCATCACTTCCACCATAGAATTGACCTTATAATTCTGTTTCCCATCAAATAACGGCAGATCTTCAGAGATAAGGATTATCATGCAATCTTTGAAGATAAAAACTCCAACAGAAGAGACTTTGAAGAGAAACTGCTCTTCGGAAGAATAGTTACGGGGTCTTTTGAATATTATACAGAAATGGTCATCCTCATACTCAAGTCGCGAAAGCTCATCGGGGTCAAGCGCGGAATACAATGTATGTTCATCAAGATGAAATTTGTTTGTAAGGAAATTTATTTCTTCTCTTTCAGGACTTATAAAGACCAGAATTCTGCTTGAATCATTTTCGGAAGAAACGATTGCCCCATCCTGCAAATCATATCTTTTGAGCATAGCATCTCTCGTGAGGAAAAAATAATACCCTGAAATCAGTCGATGCTGTTATTCTACAGTTCAGGCAAACTAATCATCAACTGTTTTTAAGACACAAATGGTTATGCACTCTGCGGTTAAGAAAAAGGCAGTATCGAATAAACCGGGGACAACCACCTACATGCGGTCCCCGTTCATACTTGCACCCTATGAAAGAAGGTTACTTCTTTTTCGGTGCGACTTTCTTTTTAGCATGTGCCGGAGCCGGTTCAGCCTGAGCTTTTTTCTTCTGTTCGGGTTCTGCCGGTTT
>CAYLVN010000096.1:1947-10059 GCA_964387115.1 uncultured Fibrobacter sp. | reverse complement strand
ATTTGGCGGGTTTTTACTGAAATTCAGTCCCATAGTCAAAAATTTGCACACCGCTGGTACGAATTATATCGTTTATAGTACTGAATTCGAAACGAAAGGCATTATCTTTATAGGACAACGCCTCTTTCTTGGTTTTCCGTGTCAGCTGGGGGTTTGATTCAGTATTTCTTTCTATTAAACCATGCCTTTTCCGATTCCCTCCTTTTTCGTGGGTCTGTCGTAAGTTTTTGTCTGACTACCCTTTGGACAGTAACCCTTCACTTCGTTCAGGATGACAATCAGATGACAACCTACATTGAATTTATGATTGCGGAATGTTTTTATGCCCGATATGTTATAATAGGGTATATTTCATTTATTACATGGCGTTGGAGGCAAGGTTTGGCAAAGTCATATTTTAACAATATAATAACCGGCAATTCGGAGATGCTTGCCTGCCTGGATGAAAAAGGTGAGCTCATAAGGCTTTTCTGGCCGGACATCGATTATCCGCAGCATATCATCAGTTCTCATCCTCGTAGCCCACAAGGACTGATGAGCATCACGGAGAGTGGTATCTGTGATACGGAGCGGAATTTTATGCAGTTGATCTTCTGTAGGGTTCTGATTTTTCTTGGTCACGAGAGTCTCCAGTTATTTGTTGAATTTACCCATCGCCGAGTACTTCTCAAAACGCTTTGAAAGTAGTTTAGATGAGGACAAGTGGGTCAACTTCTTGATTTGCCTTAAGATAGCATCCTTGACTTCCATCGAGGTCTTAAGCTGATCAGTATGAGCACCACCCGGAGGTTCAGGAATAATTTCATCTATAATTCCAAACTCAAGGAGTGACTTTGCAGTGATTTTCAGGGCCTCGGCAGCACGCGATGAAAATGAAGCATCACGCCAGAGAATAGATGCGCATCCTTCCGGAGAGATAACGGAGTAAACAGAATGGCTTAACATCATTACAACATCACCGACACCAATTCCAAGCGCTCCGCCGCTTCCGCCCTCGCCTGTAATTACAGAGATGATCGGCACCTGAATTTTTGCCATCTCAGTCAGATTCCTTGCGATAGCCTCAGCCTGCCCTCTTTCCTCAGCATCAAGTCCCGGATAGGCTCCGGCAGTATCAACCAGAGTTACAATCGGTACATTAAATGTTTCAGCTAATCTCATAAGACGCAATGCCTTACGATACCCCTCAGGTTTAGCCATTCCAAAATTACGATCGATATTTTCCTCAACATTTTTACCTTTATTCTGACCTATCAGCATCACCTTTTCCTGCCCCAGAAGAGCAAAGCCGCCGATCAGAGCATGATCATCACCATAACAGCGATCACCATGCAACTGGACAAAATTAGTAAAAATGTTATTAATATAGTCCCATATCACCGGTCGTTTTGGATGACGGGCGACCTGAACGGTCTGCCATGGTGTGAGATTTTCATAAATCTCTTTTTTCTGCTCAATGAGCTTTTTTTCCAGCTCAAGGAGTTGAGCTGAAAAATCGCCCTTATTTTCGGTACTGATGTTCTTTAATTTCTCAACTGCCTTTTCCATCTCGGCAATAGGTTTTTCAAAGTCAAGTTCGCGTTCCATTTTGGATCCTTATCGGTTATAAAAAGAAAGGATTCTGTGGAGAGTCTCTTTGAGATCCCTTCGGTGGACAACCTTATCAACAAATCCATGATCCAGCAGAAACTCTGCAGTCTGAAATGAATCAGGAAGTTTCTGTTTAATGGTCTGTTCAATAACCCTGCGTCCTGCAAACCCGATCAGAGCCCCCGGTTCAGCCAGATTTATATCCCCTACTGTCGCGTATGATGCAGAAACTCCACCTGTTGTGGGATCTGTCATAACAGAAATATACGGCAGCTTTCTTTCGTTCAGGCGGGCTATTCCGGCACAGGTCTTGGCCATCTGCATAAGTGATAGTATTCCCTCATGCATTCTGGCACCGCCAGAGGCGGAAAAGATTATGTAAGGGAGACGGTGCTCGTAAGCATAATTTGCGGCAAGCAGAATCTTCTCCCCGGTTCCCGACCCCAGACTTCCACCCAGAAACCGGAAATCCATAACGGCAATAACAACCTGAATGCCATTTATCTTTCCGGTACCTGTGATGACAGCCTCATTTAGGCCGGTCTTCTTTTTTGCCTGGTCCACCTTTTCTGTGTAGGGTCCTTTTCCATCCACAAAATTCAGAGGATCAGAAGGATTAATGTTTTCGTTAAATTCCTTGAAAGTACCGGAATCGAAGGTGATTCCGATCCTTTCATAGGCAGTGATTTTTCCATGCCAGTTACACTTGGGACAGACGCTCAGGTTATTCACGAAATCCTGCTTGAATATATGAGCCTTACAGGA
This sequence comes from uncultured Fibrobacter sp., assembly GCA_964387115.1. Taxonomy (GTDB): domain Bacteria; phylum Fibrobacterota; class Chitinivibrionia; order Chitinivibrionales; family Chitinispirillaceae; genus JAAYIG01. Next base: position 7,704 of record CAYLVN010000096.1, on the reverse strand, counting down.
TCCGCATTTCACCCAGATATCATCTGCCGGATTCTTCCTGGCTTCGCGTTCCGATTTGGTTTTAATAAACCAGGGCATTATAAGCCTCCTATAGAGTTCAATTGTTCTGAACTCTTAAAATTATGCTTTTTTCAACCTGGACTCAAGTGCACCAAGTTCTTCCCAGAGTTTCGCAGGAAGTCTGTTGGCAAACTTATTGTAGTGCTCTTTAATCGACTCAACTTCTTTAAGCCATTCCTCTTTGTTGACGTTGAGCAGTTCCTGCATATTCGAACCGGATATATTCAGGCCCTGTGTATCGATTCCATTGGCATCAGGAACAAATCCAATAGCGGTTTTCTCAGCCGCTACCTGACCCTCAAGACGCTGGAAGATCCATTTGAGCACACGACTGTTATCGCCATAGCCCGGCCAGAGCCATTTACCATCAGATGACTTGCGGAACCAGTTAACAAAGAAAATTTTTGGCAGCTTATCTTCACTGGTTTTTTTACCCATGTTGATCCAATGCTGGAAATAATCACCCATATGATAGCCGCAGAATGGAAGCATAGCGAAAGGATCGCGGCGAATGGTACCGGCTTTCACATCAAGAGCAGCAGCAGTGACCTCTGAACCGACAATAGAGCCCATAAATACTCCATGCTCCCAGTTGAAGGCCTCATGAATCAAGGGGACTGTGCTCGGGCGGCGTCCTCCAAAAAGAATTGCGCTGATCGGTACACCTTCCGGATTTTCCCATTCACTGGCAATTGCCGGGCACTGATGTGCCGGAGCAGTAAAACGAGCATTGGGATGTGCCGCAGGTTTTGTCGCGGTAGCCATATCCCACTCTTTTCCTGTCCAGTCAGTTAACTTTCCAGGAGCATCACAACCTATACCCTCCCACCATACATCATTATCAGCAGTAAGAGCCACGTTAGTATAGATTGTATTCTTGCTGATGGCCTTCATCGCGTTAGGATTGGAATCCATGGAAGTTCCCGGAGCGACTCCGAAGAAACCAGCTTCCGGATTTATTGCATAAAGGCGACCGTCTTTTCCGAATTTCATCCAGGCTATATCATCACCTATTGTTTCCACTTTCCAGCCCGGAATTGTGGGAATTAACATTGCCAGATTTGTTTTTCCGCAAGCACTGGGGAAGGCAGCGGCAACATACTTCTTCTTTCCTTCAGGGCTGGTGACACACAGAATGAGCATGTGTTCTGCAAGCCACCCCTCATCGCGGGCAATCACAGTGGCAATTCGAAGAGCAAGGCATTTCTTACCAAGAAGAGCATTTCCGCCGTAACCCGAACCGTATGACCAGATTGTACGATCTTCCGGAAAATGAGAGATATATTTTTGCTCGATCGGGGCACAGGGCCATTTTCCACCATCACTTTCACCTTCTGCCAGGGGCTTTCCAATCGAGTGAAGGCATGGTATGAATTCACCATTCTCACCAAGGGCCTCAAGAACTTTTGTGCCCATGCGGGTCATAATCCCCATATTTAAAACGACATAGGGGGAGTCTGTGATTTCTACCCCGATTTTGGAAATAGGAGAACCTATAGGCCCCATACTGAAAGGAATAACATACATTGTCCTTCCCTTCATACAACCCTTATAAAGCCCCTTCATAACTCCTTTGAGCTCATCGGGATCAATCCAGTTATTTGTAGGCCCGGCCTCATCCTTACTTCTTGATGCAATGTAAGTACGATTCTCAACACGTGCTACATCAGAAGGATCAGAACGGAAATGTATACAGTTGGGCAGTTTCTGGGGATTGAGGGCAGTTGCAAGCCCTTCCTTCACCATTAGTTTTGTTAATCTATCAGATTCCTCTTTTGATCCATCAACCCATTCTACTGTTAAAGGCTGACAAAGTTCAGAACACTCTTTGACCCAGTTGAGCAATTTCTGATTAGACGCCATAAAACCCTTTCGAAAAAAAAGTAAAAATTGTTTTCAGACAAAAAAAAGACCAGAGAAATGCAGACTGCAGTTCTTTGGCCTCCTCACTTCCGATCTGCCCCGTTCAGGTCAGACAGACTTGACTAAACCTGTAATTTTCCGGCTTATATTCCGGCCGACAACTTGCCCTCCTGAATATCAACCGAAACCATAAAGATATAAAAGAGCTGAACTCTAATCAAGGGAAATAAGCAGAGGAACCAAAACTGGCTTTACCCGATCTCAGGGGGCCGGTCAAGAGTGAAGACGATGATTTTTTCACCGGAAACAGTGCTGACATCGGTGTGCAGACTTCTGATTCTGCGACGTGTAATTCCTTTAATCATCTCTTCAAGGATGGATCGACCGTTCTCAATTAACTCAATACGGACCTGCTTTATAAGTTCTCTGGCACGTATATTACGGTCGGACTTCACCAGCGAAAGCTCAGCCTTTGTCAGCACGCCTTTGAGCCTGACTATAATCATATCATCGACTATATAGGTTCTGGTCTCAATCGGCCCTCGCCCCATATGCTCTTTTTCAAAGCTGGTAAAAACATCTGATATTTCCGCCTCAAGCTGTCCTTTGCTTTTCTTCAAAGCCCCTCGTATCATCATGTAAACCCGCTTCTATTTCCTAAATGATGCAACCGGGAAGGGACAGACCTTGGGCAGAAAGATTTGACCAAATCGCAGGCGCACCACACTGGTGCAACATCTGCGATTTGTGAAAGCCTTTAAGTGCAATTCGCCCTTGATCCGGGTGCATAAGTTAGGCATCATGTTGTTTTTAGCTGTAGACTTTACATAATCATACAGTTATTTTATAATATAAATAAGGTAATCATACACTATCTGTTCTCTTAATAAAGTCCTGTCGTATGCGCCCGAAAATCTCTTCATATCTAATTAAGCTCTGTGACTTTACACCTAAAGAGACTTTCATTCTTTCAGGCGTCGTCTTTCTGGTCAGTTTAATTATAATTGTTGCAGCATTCCTGATTTCAAATGTCATAGCACTAATCTTTCTGGCACTTTCAGCCGCATTCGTTCTTTCCGTCATCACAGTATTGATTCAGGAATCTTTTTCAGATTTATCCAAGAAGATTAGCAAAGGGAATTTGATTACGCGCAGGTTTCAAAATATTTCAAAATATTTCGAGAGCATTCTTCAGGACTCCACAGACATTATCTTCTCGATAGACACAGATGGTTATATTCTGAAATTCAGCAAGGGTTCACAGATTCATTTCGGCTACACTCAGGAAGAGATTGTCGGCAAACCCCTTTCCTGCCTCTTTGAAAATGAATCGGATCACAGGAAAGTGATCTGCAGCGTTCTGCTCTCAGGAAAGTCGATAAATGAAGAAATTTCCATGAGGACCAAAGATGGAGGAATCATACTTGTAGACCTGAGCATGTCGGAGATGAAAAGCGACAACAATCAGATTATCGGACTTGTTGTAACAGCAAAAGATATTACAGAAAAGAAAAAGCTACTTCTTGAGTTAGAAAAGAAAAATGAACAGCTTGGCAAACTTGCCATCACAGACAATCTTTCAGATCTATATAATTCCAGGTTTTTCCATGAGCAGATAAAGCGTGAGCTTACCCGTTTCAAAAGGAATCCATCCCGCAAACTATCTCTTATTCTTCTTGATATAGATCATTTTAAAGACCTCAATGACACAGAAGGTCACCAGATGGGTGACCATGTGCTGCGCTCTCTTGGAAAAGTGATAAAAGTCTGTATCCGCCAGGATGTTGATACAGGGTTCCGCTATGGCGGCGATGAGTTTGTGATTATTCTTCCGGATACAGACAAATTCCAGGCAAAGGTTGTCGCAGAAAGAATTCAGAAACAGTTCGGAGCCTTTAAATTCGGAAAAACCAGTCTGTCATTTGGAATTGCGGAAGCTATGCCGGATGAGGATCAGGATTCACTGGTTAAAAGAGCTGATGAAGCAATGTACACTTCTAAAAGGGATGGCCGGGCCAGGGTTTCAATTTGCTGAGCCGCTGTTTTCTACCATCCAATCCCCCGCTGTGCACAAAACATGGCAATTGCTCCTGACACTGCAACATTGAGAGATTCAACTTTATCGGTGATAGGGATGCGAAACCTGCAACCGGCGATCTGAACCATTTCCTGTGTCAGACCTGAGCCCTCGCTGCCAAGCGCGATCACAAGTTTGCCATTACCTGAAAAATCCACATGAGATGAACCGCCCACATCAGCAGCCATGATTTCATAACCCATCTTTTTCAGGGAAGCAGCCATTTGGAGGTATCCGGCATTTCGCCTTATCCATAACGAAAGGACAGAACCAGCTGTGGCCTGCACGGCTTTGGGTGAGAATGGATCTGCAGTCTGTGTTGAGAGTAGTGCACCTGAGAACCCCAGTGCAGCCGCGGTACGCAATAAGGTACCTGTATTTCCGGGGTCCTGAATATTTTCAAGGAGAAGGATTCTTGAGCCTGGCTCGGAGGGGAGTTCTGAAGAATAAGTGTCTGCCGGCAGTTTTACGACAGCAATGATTCCCTGAGGGGTATGTGTGTTACTGATTGATGAGAACTGCTGATTAGTAAGTTTTCTCACCTGGCAGTCAAACTGTCCCAGATCACCAGGCCAGTCTTCCAGAACCAGTATCTCACTGATGCTACCCTTTACAAGAGATACCTGCTCGATAGATTTGATTCCCTCGAGAAGAAAATACCCGCTTTCAACACGCTCTTTGAGATCACAAAGAGATCTGTACCATTTCAGAGGTCTCAGTATTCAATCTCCCTTACAGGGTTCAGTCAGGTAGAATAAAAAAGGAGAAGACACTGGTCTTCCCCTATATCATACGATGCGTTATCCGATTTGAAAAGACTACTTCATTTCTTTGATACGGGTGGACTTTCCGGTCCTGCCGCGCAGGTAATAAAGCTTTGCCCTGCGGACCTTGCCCCGTTTCATAACTTTGATCTCGGAAACAAGAGGTGAATATACGGGGAATATTCTTTCCACATATACATTGCTGGATGATTTTCTAACAGTTACGGTAGTTCCGGCACCTGTACCGTGGGTCTGAATCACAACGCCCTGAAACTGCTGGATTCTCTCCTTATCACCCTCTTTGATGCGGAAAGAAACGTTAATAGTATCTCCCGGGCCATATTCTACCGTTCGGCCTGCCATCTGCTTCTTTTCTATTGCTCTCATTAACTCCTGCACAAAACACCTCCTCACAAAACTGATGTTTATTCACTTATCAATTATTTTCGTTTCTCAATATAACGTTTCCATAGATCAGGACGTTTATTTTTTGTAATCTCCTCTGCCATCTCCTGCTGCCATTTGAGAATGTTTGCATGATGGCCGCTTAAAAGTACAGATGGTACATTAAGGCCCTCAAATTCTTCAGGACGGGTATACTCCGGGTGACTGAGAAGGCCGCTGTAAAACGAATCGCCTTCTGCACTGTCCCGATTACCCAGCACCCCCGGGATCAGTCTGGTCACAGCATCAACCAGCACCATCGCCGGTATTTCACCTCCAGAAAGGACATAATCCCCGATAGATATCTCTCTATCAACGTATTTCTGCCTTATCCTCTCATCGATTCCCTTGTAACGTCCGCAAAGCAGAATCAACGATTTCTCTTTCATCAGGCTTTCCACTACAGAGTGGTTCAGAAGCTCACCCTGAGGAGAGAGAAATACTACTGCAGGGTCATGCTCCCTGTATCTCTCTTCAGCATCTTTTATTGCCCTGGCAAGCGGCTCCGGCTTCATCAGCATTCCGGCATCACCACCATAGGGATAATCA
>CAYLVN010000096.1:0-1920 GCA_964387115.1 uncultured Fibrobacter sp. | reverse complement strand
TGGCGGTCATTTTCGTCAGCATAATCTCTGATATTGTGGATATCAATCGAGATCAACCCCTTATCAAGAGCACGCTTAATGATGCTGTCGGAAAAAGCCCCTTGAAACATCGAAGGAAACAGCGTAAGGATATCAAAGAACATCATCAAATCACTTCTTGAATATGCATTCATCATTGGATAAACCCAGGACAGGCGGTTTTGCTGCCGGCCCGAACCTGATTTTACCACATCTATGTTGAGTTAAAGCATTTCCTCCAGAAATGCTTTCTTGACGGTAATCCGCCGCTGTTCTTTATCAATTCGAACAATGGCATCGCTTACCATCGGAATCATAACTCGTGCACCATTGGTCCCCGTAATTTCGAGGGCATCGGCAGTAGGGTAACTGTGTATTTCCCTGACATAACCGATAAGTTCATTTTCAGAATAAACCGCCATCCCTTCCAGCTCGAAACTGTAGAAGTCATCCTGCTGGAGTTCCGGAAGCAGTCTGGCCTCAACGAAGATCAGTCGATCTCTAAGGAGTTGTGCAGAATCGCGGTCATTTACATTCTGGAAATTGCATACTGCATTTCCCGGACGAAAAGCGATCTTTTCAATCAGAGCAGGACTGGTTGAATTTTCATCTTCACCGGTCCAGACCTGCAGAGGCGTTTCCGCCTGCTGGAGGAACTCCCCGAAAGCCTCGACACCGCACAGACCATCAAGACCAACAGCTCTCAATATTCTTCCCACGGCTACTAAATCGCCATGCAAAGGAGAGTGCTGCACTGAAATCAGCTCTTTTTCTCTTTTTTGGGCTTTGGTTTACGTTTACGTTCAGCTTTGGGCTCAATACCGAGCTGTTCAGGCGTCAATCCTTTTTCCAGTCCTTCCATCTTCTCAAAAAAGCGATCCTGCCTGAGGAGATTTTTCACAGTCACTGTAGGCTGCGCGCCGCTTTTGATCCAATGATTCATGCGATCTGCATTGAACTCAAAAACCTTGGGATTAGCCTGGGGATCATATGTTCCTATGTTCTCCAGAAAACGTCCATCCCGCGTCATTCTGCTATCAGCAGCCACGATGCGGAACTTGGCAATTTTTTTCCTGCCCGTCCGGGCTAAACGGATTTTTACTGGCAAGTTTCACTCCTTGCACTTGGGTTAAATGTTACTGGACAAAACCAGATTAATTGTCAATTTAAAAAGGAGAAAGACTTCTGAAAGCAGCAGCCTGTCCCCGCTTACCTGCTATCTTATTCATCCTCTTCATCATCATTTTCATGGAATCGAACTGTTTAAGCAACCTGTTTACATCCTGAACAGTAGTTCCGCTTCCAGTAGCGATCCTGCGCTTTCTGCTGCCATCGATAAGCTGAGGCTTTTCTCTTTCAAGAAAAGACATAGAGCAGATAATCGCCTCAATTTTGTTTAAGGCCCCATTGTCCACCTCTGCATCTTTGAGGTACCCGCCTACTCCGGGTATCATTGCCAGCAGATCGCTCAGTGGGCCCATTTTTTTGATTTGCCTGAGCTGATCGAGAAAATCCTGAAGAGTGAAACTGTTCTTCCTGATTTTCTTTTCAAGCTTTTTACTGCTCTCAGCATCTACAGTTTCCTGTGCTCTTTCCACCAGGGAGACAATATCACCCATTCCAAGAATTCTGGAAACCATTCTTTCAGGATGAAACACCTCGAAAGCATCAGGCTTCTCCCCTACTCCAACGAATTGAACAGGCACTCCGGTGGCATCAAGAATTGAAAGAGCAGCTCCCCCCCTTGCATCACCGTCAAGTTTGGTCAGAATTACACCGGTGAAGCTTATCTCTTTATAGAACTGTTCAGCAACATTGACTGCATCCTGACCAGTCATGGCATCAGCGACAAAGAATATTTCGTCTGGTTTGGAAAGAGAGCATATTTCCTTAAGCTCAACC
>CAYLVN010000095.1:9601-10169 GCA_964387115.1 uncultured Fibrobacter sp. | reverse complement strand
CTTCCCTCCGGCGGCAACGACACTCTTGCCGTTGAATATCTGAAAAAGCTTGATGATCAGAGAAGACTTGAAAAGATCTATTCAGGCAAGTATAATGGCAGATAGTCGTTGAGGCTCGAAGCAAGGAGTTGATAGATGGGAAATGAGATCGTTTTGTCTATGGAAAACATAAGCAAGAGTTTTCCAGGGGTCAAAGCTCTTACTAATGTGAATTTCCGCATGTTTAAACAAGGCGAAGTACTCGGAATTATTGGGAAAAACGGAGCCGGGAAATCTACTCTGATCAAAGTCCTGACTGGTGTTTACCCTAATGATACAGGTACTATTCTTCTGGATGGTAAGCCTGTGCGTGCTGATACGCCTCTTGCCGCACAAAAACTTGGAATCAGCACGGTTTATCAGGAAGTCAATCTCTGTCCGAATCTCAGTGTAGCAGAGAACATTTTTATCGGCAGGGAGCCTGAAAAAAACGGGCTTATTGATTGGAAAACAATCAATAAGAAAGCAACGGAACTGCTGTTAAAGCTCAATATAAAAATCAATGTGACAGAGATGTTGTCATCCTATT
>CAYLVN010000095.1:0-9591 GCA_964387115.1 uncultured Fibrobacter sp. | reverse complement strand
TCCATTGCCGTTCAGCAGATGGTTGCGATTGCCCGGGCCATAAGTATTTCCGCGAAAGTGCTTATTTTAGATGAGCCGACCTCAAGCCTTGATGAAAATGAGGTGCGTCTTCTTTTCAGTGTCTTGAAAAAACTCAAGGCTGAAGGAATGGCGATACTTTTTGTTACCCATTTTCTGGACCAGACCTATGAGATTTCTGACCGGATCACGGTTCTCAGGAATGGAACTCTGGTTGGGGAGTACAAGGTTGAAGATCTTCCGAAGATGAAACTCATTTCCGCTATGATCGGTAAAGATTACACAAGAAATGATGGTGACCGCAGAAGAGAGAACAATTCCGCTCTTAAAGATGTGCAGCCTTTTTTCAAAGCGGAAAATATAGAAAAAAAAGGTCATGTGTCAAGCCTGACTATTGAGTGTAAACCAGGAGAAGTTCTGGGTCTGGCCGGGCTGCTTGGTTCCGGAAGAACAGAAATTGTCAGATTGCTGTTTGGTGTTGATAAACCGGATAAAGGCGAGTTCACCTTGAACGGCAGAAAAATATCTATCAACTCCCCAAGGCAGGCAATCTCAAACCGGTTTGGTTTCTGTCCCGAGGACAGAAAAGTAGAAGGTATTATAGGTGATTTGACAATAAGGGAAAATATTATCCTGGCTCTTCAGAGTAACTATGGGATTTTTAAAAGCATACCTAAGAGCAAACAGGTAGAGCTGGCTGATAAATTCATTAAAGCTCTGGGAATCAAAGCTACCGACTCTGAGCAGTTGGTCTCAAAACTCAGCGGTGGAAATCAGCAGAAGGTAATTCTTGCCAGATGGCTGGTTACAGAACCGAAGCTCTTGATTCTTGATGAGCCGACAAGAGGAATTGATATCAGTGCAAAAGAAGAGATCATGGACCTTGTAATAGATCTTTGTAAAGAAGGAATGTCAATAATATTCATTTCATCGGAACTGGAAGAAGTTGTCAGATGTTGTGACCGGGTTGTGGTCATGTGTGACAGAAAGAAGCTCCAGGAGCTGACCGGGGATGATATAAGTGAAGAGCGTATTTTGCATGTTATTGCCGGAGGTACCATATAATGGGGAAAAAGGGTTCGTTTGACGGAATTTTCAAATCTAAAAATTTCTGGTCATTGACAGTTCTTGCGTTGCTGCTTTTGTGTAATCTGATCTTCACAAAAGGTTTTTTCCACATAGAGATCAAAGATGGGCACCTCTTTGGGAGTCTGATAGACATTCTGAACAGAGCAGCACCCATGATTATCATCTCTATCGGGATGACTCTGGTTATTGCTACCAAGGGTATCGATATCTCTGTCGGATCAACGCTTGCAATTACCGGAGCTGTTGTCGCTATGCTGATCGGCGGAAATCTGCAGATTGTTGACGGCGTTCAGACCTACATCTCAAAGGTCCCCATGGCTCTGGCCATTATCGTAGCACTGTTGGTGGCGGCCCTTATAGGATTGTGGAATGGGTTTCTAATCACAAGGGTCGGGATGCAGCCTATTATTGCCACTTTGATTCTGAGTGTTGCCGGAAGAGGTGTCGCGCAGCTTCTTACCAATGGACAAATTATAACGGTTTATTATAAGCCGTTTTTCTTTATTGGTGGTGGATATCTTTTTGGCCTGCCATTCTCAATCTATCTTGTAGCTTTGATAGTAGGAGGAACTTTCTTCCTGACCAGAAAAACTGCCCTGGGTATGTTCATCGAATCTGTGGGTGTAAACCCGGTCGCTGCCAGGGTCTCAGGTATCAATTCCAAGAATCTGATAGCTGCTATCTATGCTTTCTGCGGGTTGTGCGCAGGTGTGGCAGCACTGCTTGTTACTTCTAATGTTAAGAGTGCCGACGGTATCCACGCAGGAGAGCTCTTTGAGCTCGATGCTATTCTTGCAGTAGCTATCGGTGGAACATCTCTTGCGGGCGGAAAATTTTATCTGATGGGCAGTGTTATCGGAGCTCTGATAATTCAAACTCTCAAGACAACGATATATTCAATCGGTGTTCCACCGGAAATAAATCTTGTAGTGGAGGCTTTAGTCGTATTCATTGTCATGCTCATACAGTCAGAGGATTTTCGCAAGATTGTATTCAGAGTAAAAACGGTCACGGAGTAAGAGATGAAAAATAAACCTTTGATCAATTTACGGTATGTTCTGCTCATTACAACGATATCCTTGTTTGTGGTAATTTATGCCATAGGCTGTATTCTTTACCCGAGCTTTTTATCGCTGGATGTATTTTTAAATCTCTTTATTGACAACGCCTTTCTGATGGTAATCGCAGTCGGGATGTCTTTTGCGATTCTCTCGGGGGGAATCGATCTTTCTGTGGGTTCCATGATCGGTCTGACCACAATGGTTTCTGCGCACCTTCTTGAGAAAGTGCATATGAATCCTTTCCTGGTGATGGCAATAGTTCTGCTGATGGGAGCTTCGTTTGGAACGATGATGGGTGTAATGATTCACTATTTTAAATTAAATCCATTTATCGTTACTCTGGGTGGTCTCTTTTTAGCCCGGGGATTGTGTTACATAATCAGCACAGATACAATCAATATTACAAATGAAGTTTACAGAAGCATCTCCTCATACAGGTTCTATATCACTGATACCGCATTTATAAATGTAAATGTCCTGCTGTTTATCGCGATAACTATCCTGGCGGTTTATCTGGCTCACTATACAAAATTCGGAAGAACCGTTTATGCAATCGGGGGAAATGAACAATCCGCGGTGCTGATGGGTTTACCGGTTGCAAGGACTAAGGTTCTGATTTACACGTTCAGTGGATTCTGTGCTTCTTTAAGCGGTATTATTTTCACGTTTTATATGCTCTCCGGGTATGCTTTACATGCAAAAGCACTCGAGACTGATGCTATTGCCGCGGTGGTAATAGGTGGAACCCTCTTGACAGGGGGATACGGATATGTTATCGGCACCATGTTCGGGGTACTTATCCTGGGCACATTTCAGACACTTATTATGTTTCAGGGTACTCTCAGCGCATGGTGGACAAGAATCGTCTACGGTGTTCTTGTCCTTCTATTCTGCCTGTTTCAAAGGCTTTTTGAAGCCAATAAGGGAAAAATGAAACCTCAACTGCAAGAGGTTGACAAGAACAAAATTGATTCGAAACCGGATGTGGATTTAAATATCAGCGAACAGAAAGAGACAGTTTCTGTATAGCTGGTTTTTTTTAAGATATACGTTTTAAACAGCAGCCTCTTTTTAAATGTAAAGAGGCTCTCTTTCAGAAAAATTGATTACCCTCATTTCAATCTGTATTATCTGAAGAACTGCAGTACCGGTTATTGACTATATGCCCCGTCTTATGACAGGGGCCCGGGAATGGTAAATGAATTTTATATCTGGTAATTCTACAAGGAAATGATGGCAGGGGAAAAAGGTAAAATGGCTACTACAACAAATCTTATTAAAGAAATAAATGAAAAGATAGAAATACGGAAAAAACCTTTCGGGACAGTAGACGGAAGAACGGTCGATCTTTACACAGTCTCTAATATCAATGGTATGGAGATGTCGGTCACCAATTACGGCTGCATTGTTACTTCACTGAAAGTCCCTGGTAAAGACAATACCTCTGATGATATCGTTTTAGGTTACAATGACATTAAAAGCTATGTGGATAATAACTACTATTTCGGTGCGGCTATCGGGCGCTGCGGCAATAGAATCAGCGGGGCAAAATTCACCCTTGAAGGTAAAGAGTACAACGTAACTAAAAATGAAGGCCCTAACTCTCTGCATGGCGGTAATAAAGGCTTTGATAAAGTGGTCTGGGATGCTGAAGCATTCAAAAGCGAAACGGGTGGCAGACTTGAATTCACCTACGTGAGCAAGGATGGGGAAGAGGGGTTCCCCGGCACACTGACCATAAAGATCACCTATACCCTGACCAACAACAATGAATTCAGAATCGATTATTTTGCCACAACCGATAAACAGACTATCTGCAACCTGACCCATCACTCTTATTTTAACCTTAACGGTGAGGGAAACGGTGATATTCTCGGTCACAAATTGATGATTAATGGCAGTAGATTTACGCCTGTAGACGCCACTCTGATTCCTACCGGAGAACTGAAATCAGTTGAAGGCACCCCGTTTGACTTTCTGAAATCTGTTGAAATTGGAGCCAGAATCGGTGCAGATGATATGCAGCTTAAATTGGCAGGAGGTTATGATCATAACTGGGTTCTTGATCGTCCTGCAGGATCAAGAGACCTCTTTTTAGCTGCAACCGTTTTTGAACCAGAGAGCGGCCGCTGCATGGATGTGTTGACCAGGGAGCCCGGAATGCAGTTTTATTCCGGCAATTTCCTTGATGGCACCTTGATTGGTAAAAGCGGTCGGGTTTACAAGCATCGTTACGGTTTCTGTCTCGAGACGCAGGCATACCCAGATTCTCCCAATAAACCCGATTTCCCGACTACAGTACTTAAGCCAGGTGAAACTTACAAGACCTCAACTGTTTACAGGTTCTACAACAGATGACAGGAGAGGCAATTTCCGGGCATATCTTGCGATTATTCTGGAAAAACAGATAAATACTGCTAAAAAAGTGAAGAAAAACAATTTTTTCGGAAAAAGTGTAGTATATTATTAATATTGCGTTAACGTTAACGCATTAGCAGAATCAAAGGGATCACTTGTTTTAGATTTCGAAGGATTTTCTCGAAAATGAACACTGTGGTTCCGGGAAGTTACAGGGTTTAAGGAATAAAACAGATTCTATAAAGGCCGGAATACTCCAGGTGATTAGATGGTAACGATTAAAGATATCGCAGAAAAAGCAGGGTTTTCAATCGGTACAGTTGACAGGGTCCTTAATGGGCGTGGACGTGTTTCAAAGAAAACCGAAGAGAAAATCAAGGCCATCATTCGCAAGACCGGCTATAGAACCAATATACACGCCAGAAATCTCTCAATGAGCTCTATACATAATTTCGGGGTGATTATACCTCAGTTGTGTCAGGATGGCGGGTACTGGGATATACTCTGCAAGGGAATAGATCAGGCTGTGCAGGATCTCTCCACATTTAACATCCATCGGCACTACTTTTTCTTCGATAAATACTCGGAACAATCCTTTATCCAGGCTGGTGAAAAAGCACTCCAACAGGACATGGACGCTCTTCTTATCGCTCCGGTGCTCTTTGACGCTTGCAGTACATTCATAAAATCAATTCCAGCCGGAATACCGTATGTGTTTGTTGATTCAACGATTCCCGATACCGCTCCTATCGCAACGATCGGTCAGGATTCCTACCAGAGTGGTGTATGCGGAGCGAAACTCATGAGAATGCTCCTTAACGGGAAGGGTAATATAGTTGTATTGAGGATGCTTCCAAACGATTTCCACATTAATGAACGGGTACGTGGTTTTTCCTCCGCGTTTGAGTCGGAATCTTCAATAAAGGTGCATCTGTTTGATCTTGATGGCGGTCTGGAAGATAAAGAATTTGTTGCATGTGTGCGTGCAATTGAGGAAAAGGCCTATCCTTGTGATTGTTATTTTGTCACGAATGCAGAGACACATCGGGTTGCAAAGGCGCTTGGGCATAGTTCACACAGAAGGCACATCATTGGTTATGACTGCGTTGAGGAAAACCTGCGTCTGCTCAATGATGGATCTATCGATTTTATAATCAGTCAGAATATACGCGAACAGGGATATACGGGTATAAACACTCTGTTCCGGCATCTGGTGCTTAAAGAATCGTGTGCTTTAGAGGTAAAAATTCCGATTGATATTGTCATCGCTGAAAATTGTTCGTATTATCAATAGATCCATGACAAAAGGGGGATTTATCATTCGCTGTTGCTGTGCTGGTAATACTTACAGGCTTAGTGCCCTGTTTCTATTCTGTCCGGCTGTTTTTACCGGGCTGAAATTTTCCGCACCGGAAGTCAAAAAGACTCTCTTTTGCGGTGCTGTGCGTGGAAACTGAGGTCTGCGATGCAGGTACTACTCTCGAAAGAATTGGCCATATCTGAGTCAGAGACAAGAAAAAGCAGTATGCAAAATCTCCTGCCTTTCATCGTTACAGCTTTCATCGCAGCCGGTTCCACTTATGCCGGTGCAACAAAGGTGAAAACCTCAGGTTCTGACAGGGAACGTATTCCTTTTAATTGCGGCTGGCTGTTCAGTGGATCGGCAGATGATTGTGCGGCTGCCGGCATAGATGAATCTTCATTTCAGCATGTTGTGCTTCCTCATACAATTGCACTGGTTCCTCATGCTGATATAGATACTTCGGTATACGGCCGTATCACCTGGTACAGGAAGCATTTCGTGCTGCCGGATATTTATCGCGGGCGGCGTATCTCAATAGAGTTCCAGGCTGTCTCCAAAGCTGCGGAGGTTTTCTGCAACGGGCAGCGTGTGGGGGAGCATGAGGGTGCTTACACGCCTTTTACTGTTGATATTACCGACAATGTCTCATTTAACAGCGATAATGTTCTTGCAGTCAAGGTCGATTCCCGTCAGAGAACAGAAATTCCTCCTGAGGGAAAAGATGTCGATTATATGATTGGCGGTGGTATTGTTCGTGATGTTGCGCTTGTAGTAAAAAACCCGGTTCATGTTGAATGGGTTTACGCCCGGCGCGACCCGGCACGTGTAGATTGCATCGAATTGACAGCTAAGATTGTAAATGCGGGGAAAACAGCATCTGCCGGATCCCTGCGGTTTATGCTGACTGATGCGAAAGGGACAGCTGCCGCATCCGTAAATAAGTCGTATACCCTTGCACCAGGTACGGTTGAGAATATCCAGACCATTGCCGGGCCGGTAAAGAATCTCAAATTGTGGCATCCCGATGAGCCGTCACTTTATACGTTAAACGCTCAAATTTTTTCCGGTGAGAAGTGTCTTGATGAATACAGGCAGCAGACCGGTTTTAGAACAGTCGCATTTGAAAAGGATGACGGCATATTCCTTATCAACGGAAATCCACTGAAACTGCGTGGTCTTAATCGTCACGAGACCTTCCCCTTTATAGGCCGTGCTGCAGCCAACCGTTTGCAGAGAAGAGATGCCGAAATCATTAAATACGATTTCGGGTGCAACATAGTCCGCTGCTCGCACTATCCCCAGGATCCGGAGTTTCTTGATCGCTGTGATGAGATCGGGCTTATGGTGCTTGAAGAGATGGCCGGATGGAATTTTGTGAGTGTCAATAAAGAGTGGCAGAAGGTCGCACTGGATAACCTTACGGAAATGATCATTCGTGACCGCAACCACCCCTCTGTAATCAGCTTCGGAGTGCGTGTAAACCAATCCGCCGACTTTCGTGATTTCTACACCGAAACCAATCGCATTGCACGTACCCTGGCACCAGACAGGCCTACACATGGAGTGCGTGTGTCTGGTCGCGGATCAAAAAATGGATTTCTGGAAGATGTATGGGCACAGAATTTCACGATCCCGTCCGCAACTCCGCCGCAGCTTCCCTGGATAACCACGGAGAGTGTCGGTCACAATTTCCCGGTACACTCCCGGGCTGATCAGTCGCGGCTGATCGGGCAAATGCTTTCCCATGCGGCGGTTCACGATTCGGCGGGGAAAAATCACAAAATAGCGGGGCTCCTTGGGTGGTGTGCTTTTGATTACAACTCTCCATACAGGTATGCGAAAAACAACGTCTGCTACCATGGAGTTGCCGATATATTCAGGAACCCCAGGCATGCGGCCTATTTTTACCGCTCTCAGGCAGATGCCGCTATTTATGGTCCTATGATTTACATCGCACACTATTGGGAGAAATATACAGGATCAAATGATATCTGGGTGACAAGCAACTGTGATTCTGTTGAACTGTTTGTAAATAAACGCTCACTTGGTAAACATGCAGGAAGTGAGTACAGGTCACTCTCTCATCCTTTATTTGTCTGGCGCAATGTGCCCTATTCTGCCGGAGAAGTCGAAGCGGTCGGGTATATCGGGGGCCGTGAAGCTTCGAAGTTTATCAGAAGAACACCCGGATTGCCGGTGCGTCTGGTAATTGCGCCTGATGATACAGTGCTTTACACCGGCGGTGATATGACACGAATCGTAGTTGCCAGTGTTGATTCAAACGCACAGGTGGTTGTAGGTGATAACTCAAAGGTGAGGATCCAAGTTGATGGTCCGGTTGATTTTTTAGGAGAGCGCCAGATTGCTTTGGAAAATGGAATGACGGCATTTTTCATAAAAACCCGGTCTGAAGAAATCGGGATAGTTACTTGTAGCGCAAAAAATGGTATTATTAATTCAGCTAAGGCCTCAATAGTTGTGAGGGGTGGGACCGGGGAAGAAAATTCTGATGATTCTCCCCGTAAGGGGGGCTGAAATCGTGGAGGGAGTATACCCGAAATTTTAGAGATCAATTTTGTCTGTTCGTTAAAAGCAAATATTATGATTTAAGAGCTTAAAGAGATATTTTATAACTAAACAACCCGTTAAGGAGGAGCTTTAATGAATCAAAAGTGTACAAGTCAATGTGTCTATACCATGGAAATCAGAATTTTAACGGTCAATTAAAAAAGGGAGAATCATGAGAAAGCTGTTATGGTTAAAACTTGCGTTCTTCGCAATGGTTATACCTTGCTGGGAAAGCTATGGAGATTTAGAGGCGCCGGATTTGACATGGAAGGGATTTGCATCACTGAGATTAGGGCAGATTGTCAAGGGCGAACCCGAAACTGTTATCGGCAAAGAAGTAAAGTCCGATATGGTATGGGTTCAGGAAATGAATGCCGGGATTTCACTGGAGTCGAAGTTTAATAATCTTCCTGCGGTTGGTAATATCGGGATAGAGTTCGCTATGAATAATGATAATTCACCTTATCCTCAGGATTTCGGAAAGTCAAGGCGACTGAACTTCTATCCATATCTTTCCAGGGCCGACCTTTTATTCAATCTGCGAGATGAAGGCAATGCCAAACTGGAACTTGACATTGGATACTTTCCATACAAATACAACAGTTCTGTAAGAAATCTGGGTGAGTACCTCTTCAGAAGCGGAACCTACCCTCAGTGGATTGTTACTGAAATCGATTTTCCCATGGCGCGGCTCCTGGGATTACGTTTTGGCGGCAAACTGTGGGAACAACTTGATTTTGACATCCTGGCAACTCTCAATACCGAATGGACTGCAATCGGTGACCTCAATCTTTCCGGCCTGGTTGCCTGGGAACCCCACCCGTTTTTCGAAATCGGACTGGGAGGCAGCTGGTGCAGTATAGTTTCAGTAGATTGGGACAAGACAACACCTAATGCAGACGGCTCAATTTATCTTGCTCCGATCCCCGGTAAACCCGATACTGCAATTTACAACTATACTTTTGCAGGGCAGAAGCTGATGGGACGACTGGAGTTCGATATTAAGCAGTTGTTTTCAGGAGTGGATATATTCGGCGAAGAAGATTTAAAAGTGTACTGCGAAGCGGCCATATTGGGATTGATTAACTATCCGGCAAGTATGGATGGTGTTAAAAGATTCGACCCGGCAATAAATGATTCTGTCTTTGTCAGCTATACCCGATACGATACCCTCTGGCAAAGAATTCCGGTCAT
>CAYLVN010000094.1:1929-10208 GCA_964387115.1 uncultured Fibrobacter sp. | reverse complement strand
AGAGCACATCCTTGGTAAGGATGAGGTTCACCGGTTCGATCCCGGTCGTGGGCTTTTTTATTAGTAATGTAATGTATTGATCTAATTAACTATAAATATTAACATCCACCATGTACTGAGAGGTTTTCCATGTCAAAGGAAAAATTTGATCGTTCCAAACCCCACGTCAATGTAGGTACGATCGGACACGTTGATCATGGCAAGACGACCCTGACTGCCGCTATCACCCGTGTTATGGCAGCTAAAGGTCTGGCCAAAGCCATTTCCTATGATGAAGTTGCGAAAGCGTCCGAATCTCAGGGACGTCGCGATGAGACCAAAATTTTGACCATTGCAACTTCACATGTTGAGTATTCAACAGAGAATCGTCACTATGCACACGTTGACTGCCCCGGACATGCCGACTATGTCAAAAACATGATCACTGGCGCCGCTCAGATGGATGGAGCGATTCTGGTGGTTAGTGCTGCTGATGGTCCCATGCCCCAGACTCGTGAACACATTCTTCTGGCTCGTCAGGTCGGTGTGCCCAGAATCGTTGTCTTCCTGAACAAGGTTGACGTTGTTGATGATCCAGAGCTTCTGGAGCTTGTTGAACTCGAAATTCGCGAACTCCTTTCCAAATACGAGTTCCCTGGTGATGAGACACCGATTATCAGAGGAAGTGCTATTGCTGCGCTGACAAGCCCTGAAGATCCGGAAAAGTCAAAGCCGATTATGGATCTTATGGCTGCTATTGACAGCTACATCCCGACTCCTCAGCGTGAAGTTGACAAGTCTTTCCTCATGTCTGTTGAAGACGTGTTCTCTATCACCGGTCGTGGAACTGTTGCTACAGGTCGTGTAGAACGTGGAACAGTTAAAGTTGGTGATGAGGTTGAAATCGTTGGTCTGAAGCCCACACGCAAATCAGTTGTTACCGGTGTGGAAATGTTCCGCAAACTGCTCGACCAGGCTCAGGCTGGTGACAACATCGGAACACTGCTTCGTGGTGTAGATAAAAATGATATCGAGCGTGGTATGGTTCTGGCAAAACCAGGTTCCATCACACCTCACAAAAAGTTCAAGGCAGAAGTTGTTGTTCTGTCAAAAGAAGAAGGCGGACGTCACACACCTTTCTTCCCAGGCTACCGTCCTCAGTTCTATTTCAGAACTACTGATGTTACCGGAAGCATAAAGTTGGGCGATGGTGTAGAGATGATCATGCCTGGTGACAATGCACAGCTGGAAGTTGAGCTTATTGCTCCAGTGGCTATGGAAAAAGAGCTGCGTTTTGCGGTTCGTGAAGGCGGCCGCACAGTTGGTGCCGGTGTTGTCACTGAAATTATCGAATAAATCCGTTAACGACGAATAGAGCGATTATTGTATGCCAAGAGATAAGATAACGCTTGAGTGCACATCCTGCAAGCAGCGTAATTACGAGACCACTAAGAACAAGAAGAAACATTCCGGGAGAGTGGAGTTTACTAAATACTGCCCCTTCGAACGGAAAAGAACTGTTCATAAAGAGGCCAAGTAAGTTTCGTTGCCCGTAAGGAGTGTCGGGCGGATTTTAACCGAATATTAGGTCTGTAGCTCAATTGGTAGAGTAGCGGTCTCCAAAACCGTTGGTTGGGGGTTCGAGTCCCTCCAGGCCTGAAATGGTGCAATCATGCAGAAGTTTATTCAGTATTTAAAAGATGTCCGTTCAGAGTTGGCGAAGGTTAGCTGGCCTACAAAGAACGAAGTTACAGGGGCTACAATGCTTGTTGTTGTTTTAAGCATTGTGGTGTCGCTTTTTGTTTATGCCTGCGACAAGCTGTTGCTGTTTGTCGTCGGGCTGTTTCTTAAAACAGGTTTGTAACAGAGGCTTTCGATGGCGGCAAGATGGTATGTAGTTCACACTTATTCCGGTCAGGAAACCAAAGTACATCAGTACCTCAATGAGCTGATCCAGTCTGGAGATTTGGGGGATCAAATCAAGCAGGCGTTGATGCCCACACAGGATGTGGTACAGGTTAAAAACGGCAAGAAGCTGAAGACTACTCGCAAATTTTTCCCCAGTTATGTCCTGGTGGAGATGGAAATTTCTAAAGAAACCATGCATGCGGTTACTAACACTGCGGGTGTGACCGGGTTTATTGGTGGTAACAAGCCTCAGCCGCTCCGTGATGAAGAGGTGCGCAGAATTTTAGGTCAAACCGAGAAAATCTCTCGTCAGCAGATTTCAGAAGTGCCATTTGAAATTGGTGACGCTGTAAAAATTAAAGAAGGGCCCTTCAAGGATTTTGACGGGGTAGTGGATGAAATTCATCCGGAAAAAGGCAAAATCAAAGTTATGGTGAGCGTGTTTGGCAGATCAACTCCGGTGGAAGTTGACTTCATGCATGTTACCCCAATCAGTTGATAACAGGAGTCTGGAAATTGGCTAAGAAAATTGTTGGTCAAATCAAACTGCAGATACCAGGTGGTGCTGCAAACCCTGCACCCCCGGTTGGACCGGCGCTCGGTCAGCAGGGTGTTAATATTATGGAGTTCTGTAAGGCATTTAATGCCCGTACAAAGGACTCTCCGGGACTCACTATTCCGGTTGTTATTACGGTTTATTCCGACCGGTCATTCACATTTATTACTAAGACACCGCCTGTTTCTGTTCTCATTCTTAAAGAAATTGGCAAAGAAAAAGGATCTGGAGTTCCCAACAAGGATAAAATCGGAAATATTTCGAAATCTCAGGTCAGGAAAATCGCCGAAATGAAGCTGGCTGACCTGAATGCTGCAAGTGTTGAAGCCGCGATGAACACAGTTATGGGAACAGCCAGAAGTATGGGTGTAAATATCACCGACTGAGGGTTAGGCCCTGTTTAAGATAAGGGAGTTTTTTTCATGAAACATGGTAAGAAGTATGATGCGGTTTATAAAAAAGTCGACAAACTTAAAGAGTATGGAGCTACTGAAGCAATTGAATTCCTAAAATCCAACTCTTATGTAAAGTTTGATGAAACGGTTGAAATCGCGGTTGTTCTGGGTGTTGATTCCCGAAAAAGCGATCAGGCTGTCAGAGGTGCAGCAGTTCTCCCTCACGGCCTTGGAAAAACTATCAGAGTTCTTGCTTTTGCTCAGGGTGAAAAAGAAGCCGAGGCAAAAGAAGCCGGTGCCGATTATGTCGGTGGGGATGATCTGGCCGAAAAGATTAAAGGCGGATGGCTTGAGTTTGATGCCGTCGTTGCCACTCCTGATATGATGAAAGTTGTTGGAAAGCTGGGAAAAATCCTGGGTACCAGAGGCCTTATGCCCAACCCCAAAGTAGGTACAGTTACAATGGATATTGGCAAGGCAATAAAAGAAATGAAAAAGGGAAAAGTAGAGTTCCGAGTTGATAAAGCTGGAATTCTTCATGCACCTCTGGGAAAGCTCTCTTTTGAGGCCCAAAAGATCCTTGAGAATACAAAAGCTTTTATAGAAGCTGTTCACAAGGCTAAACCGGCTACTGCTAAAGGCCAGTACATTAAAAAAGTCAGCCTCACCAGTACTATGGGGCAGGGAATAAAAGTAAATCAGAACGATCTGAAGTAGGAAACAGGAAAAAGGGTTCAGGCAATGTCAACAAAACTTGAAAGAACAGCGGTTATCGAGGATCTGGAGAAGAATTTCCAGGATGCATCCGGGATATTTCTTACAGATAACAACAAAATCGATGTCGAGAAGGTAACCAAGCTTCGTTCCGATTTTCGCAAACAGGGAATTAAGCTTGTTGTTGTGAAAAATACTCTGGCCAAACTAGCTGCAAAGCGGGTTGGCAAAGAGGAGTTTATCCCGTTTTTCAAAGGTTCAACAGCAGTCGCTATCGCCTCCAAAGACGGTACTGCACCTGCAAAGATTATAAGGGACTTTCAGAAGGATAATAAAGATCTTCTGGCCCTTAAGCTTGCTTTTGTTGACGGAACATTTTTCAGTGCCGAAGATGCTTTAAAGCTTGCTGATATTCCCAGCCGCGAAGTGCTTCTTGCCCAGCTACTTGGATGCCTCCAGGCTCCTATGGGTAATCTCGCCGGCGCTTTGAACGGAATATTATCAAAGCTCACAGGCACTTTAAATGCGCTCAAAGACAAAAAGAGCGCCGCTCAATAAACGGATATTAAAAACGAATTATTCATCTCATTTCAACGGAGGTTCATTGTGGCTACCTTAAATAAGGAAGAAATTATCGAGGCGATTGGCGGGATGACCGTCCTGGAGCTCTCCGATCTAATTAAGGCTATTGAAGAAAAATTTGATGTCAAAGCTGCCGCTCCGGTTGCTGTTGCCGCAGCTCCTGCTGCAGGCGCTGCTGCACCGGCTGAAGAAAAGACAGAATTTGATGTTGTTCTCAAGGCTGCAGGCGATAAGAAAATTCAGGTCATCAAGGTAGTTCGTGAGGCAACTGGATTAGGGTTGAAAGAGGCAAAAGACCTGGTTGAAGGTGCACCGAAGTCGGTAAAAGAGGGTTTGAGCAAGGATGATGCAGATGCTCTGAAGAAAAAGCTCGAGGAGAACGGAGCTACTGTCGAAATCAAATAGTTCTGCTTTAGAAAGCGTGTTTAAAATCACGCACTCTCACATATCTTTTTTTCTAACAAGTCAGATATGGCACGAAACACCTTATAAAGGTGTTTCGTGTTATTTATTTACTTTATTATGCCGCGATTGTGGCTTAACATTGAGGGGATGTGCGAATGGTTGAAAGAAAAAGCTATTCCCGTATAAAAAAGGTTGCTGATCTTCCTAATCTTCTTGAGATTCAGACAAGATCTTATGAAGCTTTTCTGCAACCTGATACTCCTCCGCGTATGCGGAAGAAACAGGGATTAAACGGGTCTTTTCAAAGTCTGTTTCCGGTCAATGATGTTAAGGGATACTACTCCCTGGAATATGACGGTTATAAGCTTGGAATCCCTAAATATACTCTTAAGGAATGTAAAGAACGGGGCATGACTTATGCAGCTCCTCTTAAAGTTGATATGTCACTGCTTGTTTATGAGCAGGACGGAGAAACAAAAAAATTCGTTGAAAAAATAAGCAATGAAGTCTATATCGGTGAAATTCCCCTTATGACAGAAAGAGGCACTTTCGTCATAAATGGTGCCGAGCGTGTAATTGTCAGCCAGTTGCACCGTTCCCCTGGTATTACTTTCGATGAGGTAATTCATCCCAATGGCAAAAAGCTCCTCACAGCCCGCATCATTCCTCAGCGCGGATCCTGGGTTGAGATTCTGCTTGATGTTGATGATGTTTTAACAATTAATATCGATCGCCGCAAAAAAATGCCGGCAACCATTCTGCTTCGTGCTCTGGGGTACTCCAGTGATGAGATGATACTTGGATTGTTCCACGATACCGTCAGAATGGCCATCAATGATGAAAACAGAGAAAAACTTTTAGGTGCTGTTAATGCACGTGTCGTTTTTAATGAAGAAACCGGCGAGATTATTCTAGATGCAAACGAAATCATCAATGAAGAACGCTTGAAAAAGCTGATTCAGAACAGTGTTGATTTCGTTGAAATCCTCAAGGATGTTTCAAATCCTGAGAATATGATCATTCGTAATACTCTTGCTTCTGATCCCACAAAATCTGAAGAAGAAGCATTGTTTTATATGTATGCTACAATGCGTCCTGGTGATCCGCCAAATGTAGAAACTGCCCGTAATCTTATTCAGCGGCTCTTTTTCGATGAGAAACGCTATGATCTGGGAAATGTCGGTCGTTATCGTATGAATACCCGTCTTGGTGTAGTTCCACCTGATGATATTACAACGATGACAAAAGACGATTTTATTGCAGCTTTGAAGTATATGATAGGGTTAAATGACGGTGTTGGTTTCATCGACGATATAGATCACCTTGGAAACCGTCGTGTCCGTTCTGTGGGTGAGCTTCTTTCGGCACAGTTTACAGTCGGACTCACTAGAATGGTCCGTACCATTAAAGAACGCCTGAGTCTGCGTGATACAGAAAATGTCACTCCGCAGGACCTGATCAATGCACGAACAGTTTCAACTGTGGTGCAGGCATTTTTCGGCTCAAGCCAGCTCTCTCAGTTCCTTGACCAGACCAATCCTCTTTCTGAGCTTACGCATAAACGTCGCGTCAGTGCTCTGGGTCCAGGAGGTCTGACACGGGAAAGAGCAGGTTTTGAAGTCCGTGACGTACACCACACTCATTACGGACGTCTTTGTCCTATTGAAACTCCTGAAGGACCAAACATCGGTCTGATTGCATCTTTGAGTACTTATGCAAGGGTAAATGAGTTCGGATTTATTGAGACTCCTTATCAGAAAGTCGAAAATGGTGCATTGACTGGTGAAATAGTGTACCTTACTGCAGATCAGGAAGACAATCACATTATCGCACAGGCAAACACACCTGTTGATCCAAAAGGTAAGTTTGTTGAAAAACTGATCTTTGCACGCTACAGAGGTGATTTCCCGGTTGTCGCACCCCAGGAGATCTCCTACATGGACGTCTCCCCGATGCAGCTTGTCAGTATAGCTGCGGGGCTGATTCCCTTTCTTGAAAACGATGATGCTAACCGTGCATTGATGGGTTCAAACATGCAGCGTCAGGCTGTACCGCTGTTGCGTACAGAACCTCCCTTCGTGGGAACGGGTCTGGAAGCGCGTGCCGCGTTTGACTCCGGATGTATGATTGTAGCTAAAAACCCGGGTGTAGTCGAAAAGGTCGATGCAACCAAGATTGTAGTGCGCAAAATTAAAGATAAGGCAGGTGATGATATTCTGGGGCTCACCGAATTTGACACATACGAACTGGTTAAATACGAACGCTCCAATCAGGATACATGCATTAATCAGAAAGTCTGCATCAAAGCAGGGCAGAAAATAAAAGCTGGAGATGTTCTGGCCGATGGTCATGCTACTTGTGAAGGAGAGCTTGCTCTTGGTAGAAACGTCACCGCTGCATTCATGCCATGGCGTGGATACAATTTTGAAGATGCTATAATCATCTCCGAAAAGCTTGTGGCTGAAGATATCTACACGTCAGTTCATATAGAGGTATTTGAGACTGAAGTGCGGGACACAAAACGCGGACCGGAGGAGTTGACTCGTGAGATTCCCAATGTAAGTGAAGATGCTCTGAAAAATCTTGATGAAAACGGGGTTGTCAGAATCGGAACTGAAGTTGAAGCCGGAGATATTCTGGTCGGTAAAGTTACTCCAAAGGGTGAAACAGAACTTTCTCCTGAAGAAAGACTGCTTCGTGCCATTTTCGGAGAGAAAGCTGGTGATGTTCGTGATTCATCACTTAAGGCCCCGCCGGGACTCAAAGGCACGGTTATTGACACCAGGATTTATTCCAGAAAAGAACGCGATAAGCGCTCCAAGAAAAAAGACAAAAAGCGTATCGATGAACTCAAGGCGGATATTTCAAAGCAGATTACAGAAATCGAAAAAGTTCGTCTTGAAAAACTCACTGAATTCCTTACAGACATGGTTTCAAACGAAATCACCAATTTCCACACTGGAGAGGTGATTGTACCATCAGGGAAAAAGTGGACAAAGACGCTGCTTTCAAAACTTGATTTCCGAAACATCTCCTTCAAGGACGGGCTCTGCCAGGAAAACACTAAAAATCAGAAGGCTGAAGAGGTGCTTTACAGAGCAAACGATCTGATTGTCAAACTTGAAGACAAACTTGACAAGGAAATCGATAAAGTGGTACGCGGTGATGAACTGAAGCCCGGTGTACTGCAGCTTGTGAAAGTTTATGTCGCTAAAAAACGTAAACTATCGGTCGGTGACAAAATGGCAGGTCGACATGGAAATAAAGGAGTTATCTCCAAAATTCTCCCGGTAGAGGATCTCCCTTATCTTCCTGATGGTACACCTGTGGATATTGTCCTTAATCCGCTTGGTGTTCCTTCACGTATGAATGTCGGACAGATTCTGGAAACGCACATGGGTTGGGCGGCTCAGAAACTTGGGTTGCGTATTGCAACACCTGTTTTCGATGGTGCAAGCTACGAGGATGTGCTGGCACTGCTTGAAGAAGCAGATCTGCCCAAAAGCGGAAAGACGAGGCTCCGTGATGGACGTACTGGAGAGCCATTCGATCATGAAGTCACTGTCGGACCCATGTACATGCTGAAACTGTGCCACCTTGTCGATGACAAGATACATGCACGTTCCATCGGGCCTTACTCACTTGTCACTCAACAGCCTCTGGGTGGAAAGTCTCAGTTCGGTGGACAGCGTTTCGGAGAAATGGAAGTGTGGGCGCTCGAAGCCTACGGCGCTGCATTT